>JAIOHN010000617.1 GCA_019912985.1 Anaerolineae bacterium
GTCTTGAACGTCGGATTCCCGACTTCTTGCAAATTCTCACCCGGATCCCCGGGATGAATCTTTTGAACAAAGGAGAACCAATGGATTACCAGTTCTACCCGACCCCACCCGATCTTGTGCGGCGGATGTGGAAGAAATTCAAGAACGATTTCGTCAGGATTCTCGAGCCATCAGCCGGCAACGGCGATCTACTGCGCAATCCTTTCGAATTCGAATGGGGCCGGCGCGGTGCTCCCGATATCGACTGCTGCGAAATCGATGTGTCACGGCATGCTACCCTGCGCGCCAACAAGCTCAATGTGGTCGGCCTCGATTTCCTGCAATACGGGTCCGGCGCCCACTACAGCCACATCATCATGAACCCGCCCTTTGCCGAAGGCGCCAAGCATGTCCTGAAGGCTTGGGACATCCTCTGGGACGGCGAAATCGCGGCGATCGTGAATGCCGAGACCATCCGCAATCCTTACTCCAGGGAGCGCCAATTCTTGGCGAAACTGATCGAAGCGCACGGCGAAGTGGAGTTTGTCGAGGGCGCCTTCGCAGTCGGCGAGGCCGAGCGCAAAACCGACGTCGATATTGCCATTGTGTATCTGCGCAAGCGGGCCAACGCCGACAGCATAGTCGGCGACTTGCTGGCCGAACTGAGGCGCGACACAAATGCCGATGGGTTGGCCGACCAGTACAAGGAGTTTAACGCGCTGACGTTGCCCAATTCGGCGGTCGAGAACCTGGTGATTGCCTTCGACGCGGCAGTGCAGTCCATGCGCGACTCGGTGTTTTCGGAAGCGCGCGCCGGCTACTACGCCAGCCTGCTCGGTGCGACCATGGCCGAGAGTAACGGTGATATGGAGAAGAAGGATGCTAAAGTTTCCGTCGAATGTGTGCAGAAGCAGATCGGCGAACGCTACCTGAATCTCAAGGACAGGGCCTGGACCAATATCCTGCGCTCATCCAACATCACCTCGCGATTGTCTTCAGCTGTCCAGCGCCGCCTAGAGAACGAGTTCGAGCAGATCAAGCAGCTCGAATTCACCGTGAGCAACATTTACGGGTTCATCTGCGGCCTGATCGACCAACAGGGGAAGCTCCAGATCGATATGATCTGCGATGTCTTTGACGAGATATGCCGATATCACTCCGAAAACGCTGTCTGGTTCAAGGGTTGGAAGAGCAACGATCGCCATCGTGCGGGCCTGCGTATCAAAACCACGCGATTTATCCTGCCGGGCCACCAGACGGAAAGCTACTGTACCAATCTGCGGTGGGAATCGCAGCGCTTGATGGCGGATTTCGACAAGGTGTTTGCGATGCTCGATGGACAAGCCGAACCAGCCATGGGGTTGGAGGCGACGTTTAGAGCGCACTTCGGTGACTTGAGGAGGGGGGCGCGCGTCAGCAGCTCCTACTTCGACATTCGTTACTATCCCGCGGCTGGCACTATCCACTTCTTCCCTCGAGACAAGAAGCTGATCGACCGGTTGAACAGGGTAGTCGGCCGGCATCGTGCCTGGTTGCCCCCCGAGGGCGCCAAGGTCAGCGATGCGTTCTGGCTGCAGTACGAGCAGGCTGAAAAGTTCGATCGCGAAGTGCAGGCGGAGATCAACCGCGCGTACAAAGGGTCCTACTGGGATCACCCGCTCCAGAAGGTTCATCGGCCAATCGAAGAATCGGCTCACGCCTTGGAAGCGATCGACGAAGCTGTAACTCGTGTGTTGGAAAAGCACGGCATCAGCGTCGAGTACCAGATCGAAGGGCGCCCCCAAAGCAACGGGCAGTTGCCGTTGCTGGAGGCGGCATAACAAGCATCAAAAACAAAGCCCCAGTCGGATTTTCCGGCTGGGGTTTTTCTTTGGCGCGGAATCAATAGTCCGGGTAAGCCCGGTTCTGCTCGATCCTCACGCGATCGCCAATTCGCAGATTGCTGGCGTTCGGTTGTGTCACGACGGCAGTGCGTCCATCGTAGAGCCTGACGGTAATGCGGAATTGGGTTTTGGGGGAGGAGTAGTTTTTTTCTACCTCGTGGCCGGCATAGGCGCCGGCGGCGGCCCCTACGACGGTAGCAATTGTTTTCCCGGTACCCTTCCCCACTTGGTTTCCCAGCACGCCACCGGCAACAGCGCCGCCGATGGTTCCGAGGCCAGAACCGCTTTGAGTTTGCTCTTGGTCGATGCGTTCAATAGTGCCGCGCTGCGTATAGTTGTTCTGGTAGGCATTCCCGTTGTAGCCATAGTTGTTACGGGGTTGGTTGCTCACGCAGCCGGAAAGAAGGAAGGTGCAGCAGGCAGCAGCTACAGCGATAATGATTTTCATCGAGTCCTCTGGTTGAATGGAGTTGGTGTTGCATGCTTACAACATTCTAATGAAATATTTCGAGCTACAATCGATTAAAGTATTGTTGCACTAATCTATAAAGAGTATAGTATCACTCATGCCGCGGGAAGCGTGCTGGTACGCCGCGGGGGCCCATAACCCCTAGTGACGAAGGTTCGATTCCTTCTCCCGCAACCACCGGTCAACCAAACGGCCTGGTCCGCGTTAAAACGCGGAGTTGCAGTAAAGGAAGCGGGAACGCGCAACCTTCTGCAGCCGAGCCGCCGGCGGCAACGCAGGTAGAGCAGGGTCGAGCGCGGGGATGCCGCGCCGGACTGTG
>JAIOHN010000618.1 GCA_019912985.1 Anaerolineae bacterium
GGTGTTTCCGGGCTGAAGTAGTTCCAGGCCGCGCGTGAGATGCCCTCGATTAACGGCCAGGCACGCTCAAAGCTGAAGAAATCGGTATCTTCCCACAGAAACACAGCGATTACATAGTTGCGACCATTCGGAGGGTAAACGATGCCTGCATCGCCGTGGACATTTTCCAGCCAGCCGTTCTTGTGCGAAATACGTGTCTCAGGGGGAATACCGCCTTGCAGCAGCCGCAGCAGATCGTTGGCGCTCATCAGTTCCAGCATCTGGCGGCATTCGGTTTGTGTGTATTCGCCATCAGGGTAAGCCGCCATCAGGCCGGAGCCGAAATTGGCACAATCGTAAACCATCGACATGAGCGTTCCCAGATCTTCAGGCGTGGTCTGGTTGAATGGATCAGGACCGGTGTTATGGTTGGGATTAGGTGAGGTAGCCGGTGCTGGGACCGACCCGAATTGATCGGTGTCGGCACCTGTAATAAAGGGTGCGGTAATGTAGGTGTTGCGTGCGCCAAGATACTGTGCTGTCTCCGTTACATCGGTTAACCCACGAAAAATGTCGCTGCCACCACCGATGATCTGCATAATCAGGTTTGAGGATGAGTTGTTGCTGCACAACAGCGAATTCGCCATCAGGAAGGCTTCTTCGTCGGTGGGAGGCAGGTTAAGTGTGCGGAAATAGTCGATCAGAATCGGGATTTTGATGGTGCTGGCGGCGGAGAAGGCGACATCACCCAGGAGATTGACTTCCTCACCGGTTTGCAAATCCTGAATGTAAACCGATGCTACCGTGGTCTGCCCATCATAGAGAAATCCCTCCGAATCGAGATAAGCCTTGATCATGTTTTCCAGCACGGTGATGCTGCTGGAACCGGGTTCGGTGCCAGAGACAGGCAGTTGTACCGAGCGATTATCTGCACTGTGCAGGGCAGCGTCAATCATCGGCAGTGCCTGCCGGATATTGAGTATCTGTCCACCTTCGCCGGGGCGAATGGTCAGGGTTTGTACATCATAACCGCCTGTACCGGGCGCGCGATCGTAACGCAGGCTGATGTCCTGCAAAAATTGTTCCAGCAGACTCTGCTGGTAGTCGGCGGACAGCCCTACCTGGACCGGCGTCTGCGAGATTCGCCCTGTGAGGTAATTGAAGAAACGGCCCCAGTTGCCGCCACCAGCTTCACTGGCGGCCTGCGCCTCAGCCAGCATCGTTTCGCTGCTGATGCGTAAGCCCAATGCAGAAGGGTCAAGCAGGATAGGGCTGTCCTTATACCATAGGGTGATAGGTTGAGAGAGCGCGCGCTCCCAGGTGGCAATCGCCTCGCCGGGAAGCTGACCGCCTACCGGAATCCCGGCGACCGTGACATCGGCAGGCAGGCGATTTTGCTGCTGGCTAAAACTCACCAGTTCCAGAACAAAGATGCCAATCGCGCCGAGGAGTAACAGTGAAGAGACAAAAGCCAGGATCGGCAGCGCCCGCCGTCGATTTCGCTTGGTACCTAATCCGCTTAATGTGGTCATGATAATCCGTTAAGTCTGTATTCCAATGCACATTGTATCGCTTGATCGTGAAAACCACGCAGGTGGGGGAGGTCATCAGGGTGTATCCACCGATGATCGAGTAATTCGTTGCTCAAACTGCCGATGGTGCCTTCTTCATAGCACAGGTAAGCCAGGTCGATGTGATTCCCCATATCGATTTTAGCTAACAACAGTGGTCCGACCCGAACTTTGAATTCCAGCTCTTCCAATAATTCCCGTTCAATCGTTTCGGCAGGGTCTTCGTGTCGCTCAACCCAACCACCGGGCAGGCCCCAGGGCGTGTATGGGTGAAAGACATGTTCGACGATCAATATCTCGCCCGCCTTGTTGAATACCACACCCACCACACCGGCAGAAAACTTAGCCTGGCGAAAGCGCCATACCACCCGCGCTGCGCCGATAATCCAGGGCGCACGGCGGACCGTGGTCGCGACTCCTCGCCAGAATCTCTGCCCGCTCATGTCCTTACCGTCCCAACCATCCACATAAAATGTCAGTCTAGCGAAGCGCCTGATAAACGTCAACGGTGTGAATGAACCTCTAATTTGGAGCAAATGGTAAAATAACCTTTGTAGATAAATCTTCATGCTATACTTTAAATAATGTAATGTTTACCTGGGGTTGTCACCTTGGCTGCTGATCTGTTCAATATATTTGCACGTTCACCGGGTGACCTGGTGTTCCTGTTGGGAGTCATCCTGGTTACACAGGCCGGTTTCTTCATGGCTTTGGAACGACGCCTGCGCGCGCCTTATGATCGGGGTGCTGAACGGTATACGCTGGCTGGTATCGGCATTACCGGCGTGTGGGGGCTGTTGATGATCGGGGCGCTGGTGTCACTGCTTTCCAGTCAAAATTCCACCGCCATTTTGCCGCCTCTGGAGCGGGCCGCCCAGGTAGTCACGATTTTACTGGTCGGGTGGGCATTTATCACCAGCAGCGATGATCAATGGGGGCGGATGCCGAATCTGCTGCTGCTCATCCTGCTCGGGCTGGTCTGCCTGGGCTACATCTATACGGGCCTGGAATGGCCCAATCTTGTCGATAATACGGATTTCAACCTCAGCCGCTTTGGGGTGATCTGGGCAGTGATTCCGGCGGTGGTTTCGCTGGGCGGCCTGTTACTTGTCATCGCCTATTTTCGCCGGGTCACTGATGCCCCGTTAAAGCTGGTGTATTTCGCGCTGCTGCTGGTGGGTTATATCGGCACGCTGATTCAGACTATGCAGGGGATGCTGCTCGGTCATTATGCCGGACTGGCACGAATGACCTTCCTGGCGGCGCTGCTGCTGCTGCCAGTGGCGATTTATCGCATGGTCATCGCGCATTTGCAGGCGGAAAACCAACAGCCGACCGAGCCATTTGAGCCAATCGTGCCTGCGCTTCCTGCTGGTTCATCCACGCCGCTGCGAAATGAAGTATTGAATCGCGAGCGTGAATCCGCTCAACTGATGAAAGCGCTGGGGATGATCCTGGAGACGGCCTCGACCGGGGACATCCCGCAGCACATTGTCCAATCTGCGCTGGAAGTCATGCGTGCAGATGTGGGTATGCTGCTGCGTGTGCAGGATGCCAATTACGCGGACATCCTCTATGCTTACGACCGGATGCTGGATCGTAAAATCGCAGCGCTGTCGCTGAATCTCGAAAATCAACCGACATTGGTCAACGCGATTGAGCGCAAAACGCAGCGGCCTCTCTTTCCTGATCGCAATATTGAAGAGTTAAACGACCTCTACACACGTCTGGATGTGGGCAGTATAGGACCCTCTTATTTTCAACCGCTCGTCCATCAGGGGCGGTTGGTGGCTGTGTTGATGATTGGGCTGCCATATGAACGGCGTGAATTTGAGGAAACTGAACGTGATCGCCTGAAAGGGATTTCGTCCATTTCGTCCGGACTGCTGGCGTTGAGCTTTGAAGCGGGTGAAGCACAGCGGCGGGCCGAAGAGCGCGCGATTGAGGCGATGATTCAGGGGGTGCCGCTGGATACTATGCAGGACACTTCGGTACTGGCCGCGCGTCAGGAAATGATGGCGAGCCTGGAATTATCACGTGATCAGATTAACGCGCTGAATGAGCAGGTGCGCAATCTGAAGCTGGAACTTGACCGGGAACGGGCGCGGTTATCTGACTTGTTGGGTGACAGCGAGGAAGAACTCTCAGCAACACAGCGAATACTGGCTGTGCGTGAGGAGCAGGAAGCCCTACGTAGTGAGCGGGAGATGCTGTTGCGGCGGCTGCAAGAAGCGGAAACGGCGCTGGCTGGCGCGACTGGGACCGGGGACACGGAAGTCTACCAGACGCTGATTGATGTGCTGCAACATGAGAAGGATGATTTGCTGCACCAGAAGGAAAGCCTGCAAACGCAGTTGGAAGAACTGCGTGAGGGCAAACTGCCGGGGGCGGTGCAGGATGTTCTGGAGGATATGCGTAGTGATCGTGTACGGATGGAGGCCGAGCGCGATCAACTGCGGGATAAGCTGACGGAAATCGAAGTGCAGTTGAGTGCATTAGGGATTGCTAACGGGCCTGAAGGCATGGTGCAACTGGTGCGTCAACTGCATGAGCAGCGTTCTGATCTTCAGTCGCACTATGATAGTTTGAAGCGAGAGCGCGATGTCCTGGTGGCCGAGCGCAGCAATCTCGAAGACAGTATCCGCGATAAAGAGGGACGTGAAAATCAGATTGAAGCCCTGCAAAATGAGTTGAAGCATGTCGCTGGTGACCGCGAAGCAGCTGTGAAGCAA
>JAIOHN010000619.1 GCA_019912985.1 Anaerolineae bacterium
TCCATACAGCGCATGGCAAACAACGCCCCCTCAGAAGAAGAGGCTCCTCGTCCCAGATAATCGACAGCCATATTATCGATAATATCGTACTGCTCATTGTAGATTGCTGCGATGATGTAAGGCAGTTGTGGCAGAAAAGCCGAGTTGTACATCCCACTCTGAATGCCGCGAATGAAATAATCGCCATCCATGATGAGGGTTGTAGACGCCTGACTCAGCGGATTGGTGACGGCAATTTCCAACGGCTCACGATTGAAGCGCGCAACCACTGCGTAAAACATATCCTCCAGATTGGGAAAGGCGGTGCTGCAATTTAGATTCGCTGCACAGGCTTCAAAAATCATGTTTAACGAATGCTCGTAATCTGGCGCGAACGAGGCCATCAGGTCAACCTGTGGCGGCGTAATCCCTTGCAGCATCACACTGCGGATGATCTCCGGGTGGTTGCGCATGACTGTCATCGCCAGAGTCGAGCCATAGGAACCGCCGTAGATATTGATCTGCGCATAACCCAGGGCCTGTGCGATGTCTGCCACATCCGCCGCGCTTTCGACCGTGTTAAAAGCCGCGATGTTCACACCATCATTGGTCAGTCGTTCAAAGCACTGTTGAGCCGCTTCCACAGTCGAGGTCGCGTCGGCTGACAGCGGCCCCATGACGGAAAAAGTGTAGAGTGAATCAACTTCCGGGCAGTTCAAGGACGGCTCAGAGAAACCCATGCCACGCTGGTCGAGAAAAATGACGTCCCGCTCTCGCAGCGCCCGTTGAAAATAACCGCCAGCACCGCCAGCAAAGCCCTTCAGGGTTTGATTACCGGGTCCACCTGCAAGGAAAATCAACGGGTCTGGCTGCACTTCATCCCCATAACTACGAAAAATTGCCAGCATCACGCGGATGGTCGCGCTGTCAGGATTCGCATGTTCTTCTGGTACCACTACATAGCCACATTCAACCTCGTGGCTTGTAATAAAATCTACCGGGCATTGAACCGGTTCAAATCGTGGAACAACGTCCCCCTGTGCGGACGCAGGCAGCAAGCTGGCAGCACAAAGAATCATCAGACAAACTAAACGCCAGGCGTTCATTCCAAATGTCTTTCATTTAAGGATCAATATTTTCAGTATAATCAGGACCAATATACGCAGCCTGTGATATTCATCGCCAACGTCTTTGATGGGTATCATCTGCAATGCACCAGATTAATCGTAGAGCGAAAGTCACATTTGGTGAGGAACAGACCCGCTAATCTCCTGATCTGAGCTTTCATCTCACTCACAGAGGGAAAAAGGGACGTTGTAGGACTTTGCTGATAAAATAAGCGGCATCATCCCCAGGGAGTAAATTAGATATGCCGCAAATTATTTCTTTACATGATAAAAATGCTATTGAAGTCTTTGTCCAGCGAAATCCATTTTTACACTTATTAGAATTGGGGGACCTGGACGATTTTTTCTGGCCCTACACCATCTGGTACGGTTGGGAAGTAGAGGGGGCCATCGAACAGATTGCACTGGTTTATATGGCACTGTCGCCGCCAGTCCTGCTGGCCTACGGTGACTCACCGGGCGAGCAAGCGGATTTTATCGCCGCCTTGCTGCCGCTGCTGCCGACCCGCCTGTATGCCCACCTTGATCCGCTGGTGCTGGATATTGTACGCACCGCCTTCCAGATCGAATCGCACGGGTTGTTCTTGAAGATGAGCCTGACCGATGTTTCCCGTGCCGACGAAATCGACACCAGCGATGTGATGGCCCTCACTGAAGATGATGAGGATGCGCTGATGGCGCTGTATGCGGGTTTCCCGCAAAGTCAGTTTACCCCGCGCAATTTGCGCACCGGCCACTACTATGGCTTGCGTGAGCAGGGGCTGCTGGTCTGTGCTGGGGGCGTCCATGTCTATTCTCCGGCATACCAGGCGGCGGTCATCGGCAATGTGATGACTCACCCGGCGCGACGGCGGCGCGGATTGGCAACGCGCGTTTGCGCGCACCTGTGCCAGATGCTGATGTCCAACCACATCGCCTATATTGGCCTGAATGTCGAGGCGAACAATGACGCTGCCATCCGCATCTACGAGCGCCTGGGCTTTGAAAAGCAGATGGAATTCGGCGCGTACATGCTGAAAAGTTATTAAGTTCACCGCAGGGATTGGATGCCTGAGCCGACCCATGCCCATGCATGTTTGGCTCTCTAAATCAAAATTCAGCGACTCTGGCAGCGCGCACAGCGGTGGCAGCCGGACTCCATGCAAACCAATCTGGAAAAGCCCGAACGAGGCGCGGGATTGCTTCCACGCGGACAACCTGGCTATGAATCACCTCGTCAAATTCCAGATTGCCCAGCCACAGTTTAAAGAATGCCGCCAGGTCAGCCGTCACCAGCACATTGATTTCATAACCAGGGTCGGTCAGGCAGATCGCAACATCGCTTTGTGACATCAACAGCCAGTAGGTCTCCGTTTTTGCGCCGTAAAAATCAAACTGGACTACGACGCGTTCTTCAGGCAGGCGATCCACATGGACGCGGTTGCGCATCCACCACATGAGCAGGAGCGGATCAAGCTGCTCTGGAGAGGGTTCGCCAAAGGCCCACCGGGTCCCCCACATGAGCAGGGCGTTGATGACCTCCTGTATTTCCTGCCCGGCCTGGGTGAGATGGTATTCGGTTGTGTTACGTCCGGACTCATTCAGGCACTTTTCGACCAGTCCAGCATCCTGTAACTGGCGCAGGCGCTTCGCCAGCAGCCCCCGTGAGATGCCCGGCAACCCCCGTTCCAGGTCGTTGAAATAATGCGTTCCTGTCAGCAGGTCGCGGATAATCAGCAGCGTCCAACGGTCACCCAAAAGTTCCAACGCCTGTGCCACCGGGCAGTATTGTCCGTATTTTGTCATGGCAATCTCCCTCTCACACTCGATTATCACCAGTTTAATTTCTGAACTAGTGATGCGCAACCAGGGCGCATAAGGTGGGAGTAGGCTGAAATTCAGAACGGAGGAATACCGATGACCAACACGGATACAGGACAGGTCAATCGTACTGCTGCCGAGGTGTATGAAGCATTCTTCCTGCCAGCATTATTTGAGGAGTGGTCCGGTCGGGTTGCAGATGTGGCGGGTATCCAACCCGGTCAGCATGTGCTGGATGTCGCCTGCGGGACAGGCGTCCTAGCTCGTGCCGTTGCCAAACGTGTGGGTCCGGCAGGGTCGGTGATTGGCCTGGACATCAACGAGGGGATGCTGGCAGTGGCTGCACGCAAGGCCCCGCAGATCGAATGGCGTCAGGGCAGGGCGGAGGCGCTCCCCTTCGACAATGACCAGTTTGATGCCGTGGTCAGCCAATTCGCCTTGATGTTTTTCGAAGATCGTCAGGCTGCGATCCGCGAAATGGTGCGGGTGCTGCGCCCTGGTGGGCAGATGGCGGTCGCTGTCTGGGATACCCTGGAGAATACACCAGGATATGCTGCGATGGTTGCGCTTTTGCAACGTCTCTTTGGCGAAGAAGCTGCCAATGGGCTGCGCGCGCCTTACAATCTGGGCGATACGCAGCAGCTTCGGGCCTTATTTGCTGATAGTGGTGTGGATGTCGAGCTGACGACTCGGGAAGGGACTGCGCGCTTCCCCTCAATTGAACGTTGGATGTACACCGACATTAAAGGCTGGGTATTGGCGGATATGATTGATGATGCGCAATTTGCGCTGCTACTCCGTGAAGCGGAGCAGGCGCTGGCACCGTTCGTTACCGCCGATGGCAGCGTCGCCTTCAGCGCCCCCGCGCACATCGTCACCGCGCACAAACCCGATTAACAGGTGCAGGTCAAAATGTGCAACCTCCCGTTGCAACGGGAGGTGTCGTTAGTACCTTCAGTAATATGACCATTGACTTTTCGAGTTCTTGTATGATGTAAAGTAAGAGAGTGTTACCGTTGCGTGCTTTGCAGCGGCAGAAAACCAAATAGTCATTGAAGAGCTGCCGAAGATGTTCTTGTACTACAAGACTATCTTCGGTTTTTTTATTTTATCGTGCGGAAGGAGAATCCCATCATGAAACATGCATTTAAGCTGTTCAGTATAAGTGTGTTCATACTTTTGATGCTTGCCGGATTCCCGCCTGTTGCGAACGCAGAAAAAACACCGAGCAATATTGTGGGAATGGGTATCGCTGGCTCCAACGATTATGTCTATGTCTGGTACGATGATGGCACTGTGAGTGCGGGTACCTCGTCTGATCTGGACGCCTACCGCGAGTTATACGACTACAGTCTGCCGGCAGAAAAAACGCCAGGCGACATCGTCGGAATGGGTATCGCTGGATCTAATGATTATGTCTATGTCTGGTACGATGATGGCACTGTGAGTGCGGGGACCTCATCCGACCTGAGTACCTATCGCGAGCCATACCCTTATCGGCTGTCACCTGGGATGTCCCCGGACAACATTGTTGGGATGGGCATTGCTGGCTCCAACGATTACGTCTATGTCTGGTACGATGATGGCACTGTGAGTACGGGAACCTCGTCTGACCTCAACACCTATCGCGAACGATACACCTACAGCCTTCCAGAAGAGAAAACCCCGGACGACATTGTCGGGATGGGCATCGCTGGCTCCAACGATTACGTCTATGTGTGGTATGACGATGGTACCGTGAGTGCTGGTACATCATCAAATCTGGACACCCATCGAGCGTTATACGAGTACAGTCTGCCGACCGAAGAAACGCTGAGCAGCATTATCGGGATGGGCATTGCTGGCTCCAATGATTATGTCTACGTCTGGTACGACGATGGCATGGTGAGTGCGGGCACCTCGTCGGATCTGGGTACCTATCGCGAGCCATACCCTTACCGGCTGTCACCTGGGATGACCCCTGACAACATTGTTGGCATGGGTATCGCTGGCTCCAATGATTATGTCTACGTCTGGTATGACGATGGTACGGTGAGTGCTGGCACCTCATCTGATCTCAACACCTATCGCGAACGATACACCTACAGCCTCCCAGCAGAGAAAACCCCGGATGATATTGTCGGAATGGGCATTGCTGGCTCCAATGATTATGTCTATGTCTGGTACGATGATGGCACGGTAAGCGCTGGCACCTCATCCGACCTGAGCGCCTATCGCGAACCGTACACATACCGGTTGTCTCCAGGCATGACCCCTGACGACATTCTGGAAATGGGTATCGCTGGCTCCAATGATTACGTCTACGTCTGGTACGATGACGGCACGGTGAGCGCTGGCACCTCATCCGATCTCAACGCATATCGTGAACGATACACGTTCACATTACCGCAATAGCCGATGAAATGAGGAGTGGGGCATGAAATCATGCCCCACTCTCGCCTGATGTGCTTTCAAAATGTCAAATATCTCCAGCCTTACCACAGGCCAGGCAGCAAACGATAACGCGTTTTCTGTGCATACTCACGATAACCCGGTAACTCGTGATGCAGCGTGGCATCTTCCAGCCTCGTCCGAATGATGGTGGCGCTTACCATGATTGCGGCAGGAATCAGCGACCAGAGCGAACTGAGTATCAGAGATGTGCCGATAGCGCCGAGCATCAACCCGCTGTAGCCCGGATGACGAACGATACGATAAGGCCCTTCAGTGACCACTTGCTGTCCCCGGTCCGTCTGAATCCGTACCGTGCTGGAAAAGAACGCATTGGTTATCATCGCACAGGTCGCAAATAAATAACCGATAGTCAGCAGTCCAACCCCTAAGACTTCGATCCACAGCGCAAATGGGGGCGACCAATCAAAGCGGAAATCCAGCCCGGCCACAATGATTTGTGACAGGGGAGCCACAACGGCGATAATCGGAACCAGAATTTTATCCCAGCTTTTCGTATCCTCCCGGTTCAGGGCAGTGGTTCGCTCCTCTAGCAGCCCCGGATTGCGCCGAATCATCAGATAACGGCTGCCTGCCGTGCTGATCGTCGCCAGAATCACGTAAATCCATCCCATTTCCCAGTCCAACCGACCAGCCGAGAGAAACAACAATAGTGGAAACAACAGGACAATTATCACCATCCGCACCACAAATTTTGTCCAGTTTGCGGATTCATGTGCCTGCTGGGGTGATGCTTGCGCAGACATATTAAGCCTCCAAGAATTATTTATTTAGCCTTACCTAATTATATCGCCGGTTGTACTCTCCTGATCGCCACTCCCCTAAGGATTAGGGGGAACCCTCTTGCGCTCCATGCCTGTCCAATCCAGCCCATCCGTATCAGGCTGCGGTATCATTGGGGATAGATTGCTATTGATTGGATGAAAGAGAGATTTACATGGCTCAAAAATTACGTTATGGCCTGATTGGGGTGGGAGCGAATGTCTATAACATGCACCATCCGGGCCTGGAACTGGAGCATGTCGAGATTGTCGGAGTTTGCGATCTGCGTGAGGATGTCAACGAGCGCGTGCAGGCGGAATGGGAAGCCCCAGCCTACACCGATTACAAGCAGATGATTGACGAGACCAAGCCGGATGTGGTGGTCGTGATGACACCACACCCCTGGCACGCGCCGATGTCGATCTACGCCCTCGAAGCCGGTTCCAACGTGCTGGTTGAAAAACCGATGGCCGATGAAGTGGCCCAGGCGCAGAAGATGATCGACACCGCCAAAAAGACCGGCAAAACCCTGGCGATCAACTTCCAGCAGCGGCTGCGCCCGGAGATTATCGCCGCCAAAAACCTGATCGACAGCGGCCAACTGGGCGACATCCAGCATGTGGACATCAAAATCACCTGGACGCGCACGGCACTCTATTACACGCAGGTCGATTGGCGCGGCACATGGGATGGCGAGGGCGGCGCGGTGCTGCTCAACCAGGCTCCGCACGAGCTGGACCTGCTCTGTCACCTGATCGGGATGCCTGCGCGGGTCTTTGCCTGGACACGCACCACGGTTCATGACATCGCCTGCGAGGACACGATTCAGGCCATGGTCGAGTGGGATGGTGGCGCGCTTGGGTCGCTGCATATCAGTACCGCCGAGGCCGGGCAGCCGCAGCGCTTTGAGATCATCGGCACCAAAGGCCATCTTGCCATCCGTCACGGTGGCCTGACCTTCAAGCAGTTCGATACCCCGGTTGATGAGTTTATCCGCACCAGCGATAAAGCCTTCGGCGCGCCGGAACTGACCGAAATTGAAGTCGAGATCCCGGAAGGCGCGGGCGATCACCGCTCGGTCCATCAGAATCTTTACGAAGCCATCACCCAGGGCAATCCGCTCAATGCCGATGGGACTAGCGGCATTCGCGGGTTGGAACTAGCCAACGCGATGACCTTCTCCAGCTATACCAACCGCCCGGTTGAGTTCCCGCTGGATTACGACGCCTACAGCAAAATGCTCGCCAGTCTACGTGGCGGGAAGCCGCCGCTGGAAGGTATCGAGCAATGATCCCGTTTGCGATCATCGGCACCGGCTGGCGCGCAGAGTTTTATCTGCGTATCGCCCGTGAATGCCCCGATCGCTTCAAGATCGCGGGCGTGGTCACGCGCGATGTCGAGCGGGCCAGCACACTGCTTGATCCGTTTGGCGTGCAGCCTTATGCCTCGCTCGATGATCTGCTGGCGAATGAAAAGCCGCTGTTCGTGGTGACCAGTGTTCCATGGGCAGTGAATCCGCACACGCTGCAAGATCTGGCGCACCGGGGCATCCCGGCACTCTCGGAGACACCGCCAGCGACCACGGTGCAGGAGATGTTCGACCTGTGGCGGCTGACTGCGGGCGGCGCGAAAATCCAGGTCGCGGAGCAGTATTGGGCACAGCCGCTGCATGCTGCGCGGATCGCCTTCGCGCACAGCGGTCGCCTGGGGCAGATCACCCAGGCGCAGGTCTCCGCTGCGCATGGTTATCACGGCGTCAGCCTCATCCGCCGTTTACTCGGCATCGGCTACGAGAACGCCACCATCACCGCCCATCACTTCCAATCGCCGATTGTGGAAAGCCCTACCCGCAACGGTCCCCCAGAGGTGGAAAACATCGTCCCCTCCGACCAGACACTGGCCTGGCTGGATTTTGGAGGTCGGCTGGGCGTGTTCGATTTCAGCGGCGATCAGTATTTCTCGTATATCCGTGGCAACCGGGTGCTGGTGCGCGGTGAGCGCGGCCAGATCATTGACGAACAGGCAACCTACTTGCAGGATTTCCGCACGCCGATTCAAGCGCCGTTTATTCGCCATGTCGCCGGGCCGAATGGCAACCTCGAAGGCCATTATCTCAAAGGTATTCAGGTGGGGGAGGCGTGGATTTATCGCAACCCACTGGCCCCGGCGATGCTGACCGATGATGAAATCGCTATTGGGGACTGTCTGCTGCGCATGGCCGATTATGCCGATGGTGGTCCATCCTTCTATGATCTGGCCGAGGCCTGCCAGGATCGCTATCTCGACATTATGATCGCCGAAGCCGCCAAGGGTCAGCCAGTCACGACGACGACTCAACCCTGGGCGGTTTGAAGCTCAACGCATGCAAACAGAGTACGGGCATGGACTAGAGTGTGTCCGTACTCTGTTTTATTTTGAGTGATAGCTATACTT
>JAIOHN010000620.1 GCA_019912985.1 Anaerolineae bacterium
CGTGTACTCAGGCCGCGTCCCCGGCACAGGCTCGACTGCTGCATCTGCATTGGGCAGCTCGTCCGGTTTGACACCCTGTGATTCTTCATCAGTGACACTGGCAGCCAGCGGTTCGCTGGTCTCAGGTTCCAGCGTGGGGCGCAGGAACGCGCCCAGGCCAGCGCCGACCAGCGTAATTGTGGCTGTGGCACCGCCCACGCGAATCAGGAATGAACGGCGATCCATCGCCTCTGCACTGGCGTCAGGTGTTGCTTCACTGATATTGGATGCCAGATTGTTGTAAATCCAGACTGCGACGACGCCCCAGGCCAGAAATGCCACCAGAATCCAGATCGCGCTGATGAATGGGTTAGCGCTGGCAGTGAAATTGACCGAATTACTGATCAGCATGACCGGCGCGCCAACAATCAGTCCCAGGGCAAGTCCGGGGGTGATACTGTCGTCTTTGCGCTGAACACGATTCAGGGTAAAGAAGAGAATCGCGACCGCGACGATGCCGGTGACCACCATGCCAGCGATTGCCATCGTGTGTTCGGCGGTCTTGGCCGCGCTGGAAGTCTCGCCAAGGTTGAAGCTGGTGATCACATTCACCATATTGTCGATGCCGAAGGTGATTAGTTCACCCGGCAGGTTGCGTGTAGTCCAGTCAAATACATCAAAAGGAACAAATGGCAGACCAAATACGATATCTGCCAGAAAGAAAATAGCGACCAACGGAATCGTAATTAAAAGGCCGACCAGCCCCCCGAGCAGGATATTCGGCCCGTGATGCTGCGGATCGACCCGCGTCAATTGTTTTGCGTTTGTAGTTGCCATGGCTCTCTCCCGAATCTCGTTTGCTTTTATTAACTAGCATAAAATCACATTCTTGCGATTCTATTACGGTATTTGAATTGGGTTTGGCTTTTTGTCTTTGCAAGCATTACAATCATAGCGATTTAGCCTGAATTCCAAATGAGTAAACTCGATGTTCGTGGTCGATGCCCATGAAGATATAGCCTACAATGCGCTCTGTTTTGGGCGTGATTACCGCCGCAGCGCATTGGAAACGCGTCGCCTGGAACGCGATACCGACATCCCCTCACATAATGGTACGGCGGTTGTCGGCCTGCCGGATGCATTGTTGGGCCGGGTGGCTTTGACGTTTGCCACCGTATTCGTCGCGCCCGGCACGCCGAATGCCCAACCCTGGGACAAACTCACCTACACCGATCCCAAAGAAGCGTATAAGCTGGCTTCTCAGCAGCTCGATTACTACGAGCGGTTGACCGATGAACATGAAAAAGTGGATCTGGTGCGCACACAGGCGGAACTGGATGCGGTGCTGGAAACCTGGGCAGAGGGCAAAGAGTTTGCCGACCACCGTATGGGGCTGGTGCTTTTGATGGAGAATGCGGACCCCATTTTGGAGCCAAAGCAGTTTGAAGAATGGTATGAACGCGGCATTCGCCTGGTCGGGCCTGCCTGGAAAGCGACTCGTTATACAGGCGGCACAGGCCAACCGGGACCTCTGACCGACCTGGGTCGTGAACTGCTTGAGGTTATGGCGAGTTTTAACGCGATTCTCGATCTCTCGCATATGGCTGAAGAAGCCTTTCTCGAGTCGCTTGACCGCTATGAAGGTCAGATTATCGCCAGTCACAGCAATCCGCGCTACTTTCGCAGCAGTGATCGCCATCTCTCCGACGACATGATCCGGCGGTTGGCTGAACGCGATGGCGTGATGGGCGTGGTCATGTTCAACGCATTTCTGAGTAATCAGTGGGATCGCAAGCAGCGACTTCCTTTCAATATCATTGTTGATGTGATTGATTACGTCTGCCAGCTCACCGGCAGTGCTGCACATATTGGCATTGGAAGCGACTTCGACGGGGGCTTTGGTATGGAAAGCACTCCCCAGGATATGGATACGCTCACCGACTTGTGGTCCATCGGCAGCGCACTGCGCGAGCGTGGCTATAGTGAAGATGATATTGCGGCCATTCTTTCCGGCAATATGATTCGCAAGCTGCGTCTCTCACTCCCGGTCTAAGCAATGGTTCAATTCGTGCAATTTGGTATTGCAGTCGGAGTCCTGGGTGTCGTACTGACATTCATGGGGCTCTTCCCTGGCGTAACGGGCGTTGAACCAACACCCGGCATTGGCTTTGTTCAAATCCTGCTCATCGTGACAGGCTTTAGCCTGCTAATTACAGGCGCGTTCATTTACGTGAAATACACTTTCTATGATCGCCATCCAGCTAATCTGGCACAGCAAATTGGTATTCGCCTGGCGATGACCGGGTTGATTTTTGGTGCAATGGCCGGTTTGGCCGACATCCTGGGTTTTGGCTCTAACCTGCGCACCCTTGAATCGGACATTTATTTTGGCCCCTGGCAGGCTATCGGGCTGTTGGGTGGTTTCCTCATGGCTTCGATCGGTGTGCTGATCTATGCGGTCACGGGCAGTGTTGCGGACGATGACACCCCCTGATTCCCTGATTTTTTGCCGCATTCACTCACTTTTTACATTGACCTAAGACTTATTTTACTCTGTATTCATCAAGCACTCATTTATCTAAAGTAAATTTCATTATAGGAATACAGGTAATCATAATAACCTGTTCTGTTAGGCTGCGACCTACAGGAATTGATCGTTTATTTTGTTTGTAAGCTACCAAGGAGCATTCCATGCGGAAGTTTACTATACTTTTAGTGATAGCCGCCCTGGCTGCGCTAGCCATCATACCCGTGCTGGCTCAGGATGAGGCAACGGGCGAAGAAATGGCACCGACTGCCCATATTCGGGTGGCCCATTTCTCGCCAGATACACCAGCTGTCGATGTGTATCTTGACGGCGAACTCAGTGATGTTCAGCAGCTCGAATTCCCAAGTGTGACAGGCTGGATTGATGTCCCGGCGGGTACTTACAGCGTTGCTG
>JAIOHN010000621.1 GCA_019912985.1 Anaerolineae bacterium
CGTTTACATCATGGAACGTTTTCTGGATCGAGAAAACATCGCCTATACAGCGGTTACCGAAACTACAACTTTAGAAAGCACGATTGAAAAATTGCATCATATTGATCTTGTTTTGCTGGATCTTGAAATGCCAAAGCGCGATGGTTATCAGGTCGTTGAAGTCCTCAAACGGCATCTTGATCCTGATGTTCCAATCGTAGCCTGCACAGTGCATACTGCTGAGGTCAATCGGACCAAAAAGTTAGGCTTCTCGGGATTTATCGCCAAGCCGCTGGACATGGAACGCTTTCCCGAACAAATCAGCCGCATTCTTAGCGGAGAGCCGCTCTGGGAAACCCGTTAAGCTTTGAAGTGACATCGCTGCCTATCGGTCATTCGAAGAAACGGAGAACCAATAAGTCCTACCACAGAGATTGAATCCTGGATCGGGGACACGCTATAATTGCGGATTGGCACCGTTTTTCGCCTTTATCTCTGAAACCCAGGCCCCATCATGTCAACAAATCAACCAAACATCATCTACATTTTCGCTGACCAATTGCGCTATCAATCTTGCGGTTTTGCGGGAGATCCAAAAGCACAAACACCTCACATTGATCAATTTGCGCTTGAGGGAGTCAATTTCGTCAACTGTGTTTCGGGTCATCCCATGTGCGCCCCTTACCGCGCCTCCCTGTTTACAGGAAAATATACGAGCAGCACGGGCATGGTCATCAATGAGCTGCGCATGAATCCCAATCACCGCGCTTTTGGTCATGTGTTGCATGAAGGTGGCTACGATACCTACTACATAGGCAAGTGGCACCTATGGGCCAACGAACTGGGCAATCACGACGACCCTAAAAATTCTTATACGCCCCCTGGGCCATATCGACTTGGATTTGACGGTTACTGGGCTTCTTATGGCTTCCACCACACATACTGGGATCAGTATTATCACACCGACAGCCCAGAAAAAATCGTGATCCCTGGTTACGAACCAGACGGCCAAACAGACCTGGCTATCCAGAAGCTCAAGGAAGCGGCAAGTTCGGAGAAACCATTCGCCTTGTTTCTCTCGTTAGGCACACCCCATGATCCATGGCGAGAAGACTGTATACCTGCGGAATATCTTGAGAAGTTTAAAGATACACCATTTGAGTTACCACCCAACTACAAACGTGAAAATGACCCACATGCGGATAACTGGGCGCGTTTAAGCGCTGAAGAACGTAGTGAACTGACAGAATGGATGCGTGTGTATTATGCGATGACCGCCAACCTGGATTGGAATGTAGGGCGGCTGCTCGCGGCGATAGAAACGCTTCAATTACACAACAATACGATTGTCGTGTTCACATCCGACCACGGGGAGATGTTCGGCGCACAGGGGCGGCACGCCAAGAATATCTTCTATGAGGAAGCGGTGCGGGTGCCATTTCTCATCCGCTGGCCTGAACATATTCCGGCTAATTATGTGTCAGATGCTTGCCTGAATACGCCAGATATTATGCCCACCTTGTTATCACTGATGGGCCTACCCGTGCCACCTGAGGTTGAAGGTGATGACCTTAGTCACTGCGCGCTGGGTGCCCAGGGTCCAGAGTCGGAAGCGGCTTTCATGCAAGGCATGGGCGCAACCGCCATCTTCGAAGATGGGCATGAATGGCGGGCATTACGTGATAAGCAGTACACCTATGCGATCTATCGCTCCGACCGCAGTGAATACCTCTTTGACAATCTGGCTGATCCCTATCAGCAGCACAATCTCGCCCATAAAAGCGAGTACCAACCTCGCATAGAATATTATCGGCAAATGCTTCAGCAGCGCATGGCGAAACTCAATGATAGTTTTGAAGCCTGCACATGGTATCAGGACAACTGGATCAATGACCGGCACATTCTGCACACAGCAACATTGAGCTAACGTACATCCATAAGGTGCTAAGTCATTAGGTTGAGGTCCACCCTTACGATTTATAAATCCAAGCGAAAATCGGCGTAAGTTACGTCGCTTTTCTATTTAACACGCTTCCGCAAGTGAGTGATGGAGCTTTCCAAATAACAGAAAATATGTTCCAATTACAGGTAATCATATCGACTTGTGTGGAGTATCCGAATGGATATTCATGTTCAAGGAGCAAGAGAGCACAATTTACGCAATGTAGATGCGCATTTTGGCGAGGGATTGACGGTTGTAACCGGTGTCTCAGGATCGGGAAAAACGTCACTGGTCTTTGACACCCTCTACCACGAAGCACGGCGGCGCTTTCTGGAGATTTACTCGTTGGGTTCTACCAACCTGCGTTTATCACCAGCTAACGTGCAGGCGATCACTGGCATTGGTCCGGCAATCGCGGTTGGGCAAAATCTCCTCAACCGCAACCCAAATTCGACATTAGCCACGGCCTCAGGCTTGCACCCATTTCTACGTCTGCTCTATGCAAACTTTGGTCAGCGGCACTGTCCTCGGTGTGGACATTCGCTCACACTACTGACCGAAGACGAAATTGTCGAAAAGCTGCTGCGAATGGCCGAGCGAGAGCTAGTTACCATTTTTGCACCTCTGGTGCGTGGTGCATATGGAAGCCACCGGACATTGCAAGCGGTGCTCAGCCAACACTTTGGTACGGATGCAGTTTACGTAGACGGGCAGCCGAAACCGCAGAAAACGCTGAAGCCAGATGAACCACATGACATCGCCATAGAGATTGCCCGGCTGGATAACAGCACATCAGCGGCGGTGATACGTGAAGCCGTGAAAACTGTCTTTTCAATAGGCGCACAAGCGGTCATGGCTGAAAGTGGCAGCGCCAGTGTGATGCTTTCCAATGTACCTGTTTGCGTGGAATGTGGGACATGGTTCGGCGATCTAAAGCCAGTCCATTTCCACACCCCCTGCCCCACCTGCAATGGCAACGGCTGCAACCGCTGCGATTTCACTGGCTTGCATCCCCAGGCAGCAGCTGTGTATTGGGCTGACCAGCGCCTGCCTGAGTTACTCAATAAAACCGTCAGTGAAGCACAACAGCTTTTCAACACTACAGATTTACCCTCAACTGCTCAGCGGCTTTGCAGCGAAATCACCCTGCGGTTGAATGCACTGGAACGTGTTGGACTCGGTTATATCAGCCTGGATCGACCGGCACCAACGCTATCACGCGGCGAGGCGCAGCGGGTACGGCTGGCGGTAGTTCTCACCAGCCGCCTGGAGGACATGCTGCATGTGCTGGACGAGCCAACAGTTGGCCAACATCCTGCCAATATCAACCAGCTTGTCGAAGCATTTCGTGAACTGGCTGGACCTGTCATCGTCGTAGAGCATGAGCGTATGGTCGCAGCGGCTGCCGATCATATCCTTGATATTGGACCCGGCGCAGGCAAACACGGTGGTAAGGTCGTCTTTACCGGCACCCCGGCAACATTGTGGCAGTCGGATTCCGCCACCGGGCGTTACTTCAGTATGCGCCAGCAGGTCTCACTGCCAGAGCCACGTCCCGAACCATCAAAATTTCTGACTGTGCGCGGCGCACACTTACGCAACCTCCGTCATATTGATGTGCCAATTCCCCTGGGGAGGCTTACTGTTATCACTGGGGTATCGGGATCAGGCAAAAGCACATTTGTAGAAGATGTGCTGGTCGCCACGCTTCGCGACCATAAGGCGATAGGTTGCACTGGCACTGATGGCCCAACACTCAAACCAGTCTTTGTCGATCAAAGTCCTATCGGGCGCAATCCACGCTCCAACCCGGCTACCTTCACCAAGCTCGCTGACATCATTCGGGATTATTTCGCCACAAAGACAGGGCTTTCGACTTCGCATTTCTCATTCAACCGTCCAGAAGGTGCTTGCCCGATTTGCCAGGGGATGGGGGCAGTCGAGGTCAAAATGCGCTATCTGCCATCCACGTGGATTCCATGCGCGGCCTGTGATGGACAGCGCTTTTCAGATGAAATTCTTGCGCAACGTGTGCAGGTGGGCCAGCAAGAGTTCTCCATTGCCGATTTTTATGAAATGACTATCGCTGAAGTTGTGCCGCTGCTGCTGGAAGAGATTAATCTCCCGGCAAAAGCCCGGCGGGCTGCCGAGCGAATTCTACGCGCAATGGAGGAGATCGGCTTAGGCTACCTTACGCTCGGTCAACCATCACCTACCCTTTCCGGCGGCGAGGCCCAACGCGTCAAACTGGCAAAATACCTGGGCCAGCGGTCATTGGATACGAACATGCTGGTACTGGATGAGCCATCAACGGGACTCCATCCTCAAGACCTTGCCGGGCTGCTGGCAGTGCTGGATCGACTGGTCCGCGCAGGAGCCACGGTAGTGGTTGTAGAGCATAACACTGATGTCATTCGGGCGGCAGATTGGGTGGTCGATCTTGGGCCAGGGTCGGGTCCAGATGGCGGCGAATTGCTCTATGCCGGACCAGTCGAAACCTTGCACGAGGCTGATCAATCGCTGACTGCACAGGCGCTAACAGTGGAAACACAGCTTGCTCCGCTAAAGACGCCGCCGGAAAACACATGGCAGCGATCACAAGTCATCAGCATCCGCAAAGCCCACGCACACAACCTCAAAGATGTGGATGTGGATATTCCCAAAGCCTCGCTGACCGTCGTCACCGGAGTATCCGGCTCGGGTAAATCGAGTCTGGTAAGTGATACGCTGGAAGCCGAAGCCCGGCGGCGCTTTCTGGAGTCCCTCTCACTCTACGAAAGACAGAGTACCCGTGAAGGCCCGGAAGCATCCGTCGAATCGGTCAGCGGCCTGGGTGTAGCAGTGACTATCACACCAGAGCGGCATATGTACAATCGACGTGCGACCGTGGGCGTAGCTACAGAGATTGCCCATCATCTTGCAACCCTGTTAGCAACCATCGGCACCCGGGAATGCCTGGAATGCGGCGCAATCATGCAACGTGACAAAACAGCGGGAATCTGGCACTGCCCGCAGTGTGACTCAGCTGCCCCGCTGGTCGCGGCCTCGCGCTACTTCTCAACCTCGAATTTCGCATCAGCCTGCCATCGGTGCAACGGCGTAGGATCATTACAAGTACCCGCGCCAGAAAAGCTGATTATCCACCCGGAAAAGCCGCTGTGCGGTGGCGCAATGTACTCGCCAGGATTTTTCCCACAGGGCTATCTATGCAAGCCCTTCAACGGCGGCTACTATCTGATACAGGCATTAGCCAAGCGTTACAATTTCGACCCGGCAGTGACACCGTGGGATGAAATGACGCCCGCCGCACAGCAGGCATTCCTTTTTGGTTGTGACGAGCCGCTAGAGGTGCATTACGAAAGCCGCAAAGGTCTCACACGGGACTATCAGCACGAGTTTCGAGGCTTCTACGGGTGGGTCGCGGATTGGGATGTCGGCGGCACTTATACCAATAATCAACCATGCCCGGAATGTAATGGCGCACGCTTGCGACCGGAATATCTGGCGGTGAAGCTCGGCGGTTATAACATTCACCAACTGAGCGAAATGACACTGGCGGCACTGTATGAGGTGATGGAAGCACTTGAATTGCCAGAAGCCGAAGGTCGGTTAGTCAGTGGCAGCCTGCGTACGGTACAGCGGCGGCTGCGATTCCTACAGCAGGTCGGCCTCCAATATCTACACCTGAATCGCGTAGCAGCGACGCTTTCGGCTGGCGAGGCCCAGCGTATACGATTGGCTGGCCTGCTTGGCGGCGAACTCACCGCGCTCACGGTGCTGCTGGACGAGCCATCCCGAGGCATGCATCCGGCAGAGGTTTCCGCACTGCTCGGTGCGCTTTGTGAACTGCGTGACGCTGGAAATACCGTGATTGTGGTAGAGCATGACCCTGTCATTATTGAAGCAGCCGATCATTTAATTGATATGGGGCCGGGTTCAGCTAACGCAGGTGGGGTTGTCGTTGCGCAAGGTACCCCGCAGCAGATAGCGGCCATGCGCAAAAGCGATTCCGTGACTGGCAAGTGGCTGCGCGGTGAGCATCAAGTCGTAGTTACACGGTCGCGACGCCCTGCCAGGGGTTGGCTCACCGTTCAAGGCGCACGAGCGCATAATCTGCGGGGTGATGAGGTGCGCGTTCCACTCGGCACGTTGACTGGTGTTTGCGGCGTTTCTGGCTCCGGCAAGAGCACCCTGCTCATCGACACCCTGGGCCGTGTGCTGGTGCCAAAAAAACAGACTACTAGCGTGGCTTACGAACCCATCGACCCAGGCGAATACGACTCGATCAGCGGCGCACCAGACCGGGCGATTTTACTTGACCAGTCACGGCACGGCATCAGCAGCCCGATGAGTTACCTGGGGCTGGATAAAATCCTGCTGCGTCTTTTCGCGAATAGCGAGGATGCCAGAGCACTGGATATGGACGAAAAGACATTGGCGGAACGCTGCTCAGTTTGTGGTGGCAGCGGCATTACAAAAATCGAAATGGGCTTTCTGCCAGATGTGCATATGACATGCGATGCCTGCCAGGGCAGCGGTTATCGTCCTGAAGCGTGGTCGGTACGCATGTATGGAATAACGCTGCCGGAAGTGAACGAGCTCACCATTGACGAGGTACATGAACATTTTGGCCCGGATGATGAAACACTGACACGGCGGCTGGAAGCGGCGAAAGCAGTTGGCCTGGGATATCTGGTCATACGGCAGCCAGGATATACACTTTCCGGCGGCGAAGCACAGCGCTTGAAGATCGCTGCCGACCTGGGACGCAAATCATCCAGCCCCACACTCTACATTTTGGATGAACCTACGCTTGGTCAACATCTGGAAGATGTGGCGCGATTGGTCGAAGTCCTGCACAGACTGGTTGATGAAGGACATTCGGTCATCGTGATCGAGCATCACACCCATTTGCTGGCGGCTTGCGACTGGCTGATTGAACTTGGCCCCGGCGGTGGGCCAGATGGTGGAAAGGTCATCGCCGCCGGAACACCCGAAGACCTCGCCGCCGTGAATACACCCACCTCGCCCTATTTGCGTGAGATTTTGGAGGGAAAGCAATGACCTGGATACCGCTTCTGCTTGCCGATCCGTCACCGTGCTTGCGATTGCTTGTCCTGCGAGACCTGCTAAAACGCAGTGACGATGACGCCGAGGTGGGCGAGCTTGTCGCAATGCGCGAAAACGATCCGCTCGTCACCGAGCTACTGGCACATCAAGAACCAGATGGGTCGTGGAATACCACTGTGCTGGAAGGCAATATCCCTGGTGGCAAATTGCAAGTGACATCGCAGGTGCTGACACGGCTTGGCTATCTTGGCTTTGACCACAAACATCCGGCAGTCGCACACGGCGCAGATTATCTTTTCTCCCAGCAGCGCAGTGATGGCTCCTGGGCAAAGATCAACATACCTCAGGAGACTAGCA
>JAIOHN010000622.1 GCA_019912985.1 Anaerolineae bacterium
GCGGTGCGCCAGGACCTCTCGTTCAGCTGGGATGCCGGCGGCAACCTGAAGACCCGCACCGACCACACCCAGGGCGGGCTGACCGAGACGTTCTTCTACGATGCGCTGAACCGCCTGTCCTATTCCCAGCGCGCCGGGGTGCAGAACCTCGCGCTCGGCTACAACGCCAACGGCAGCATCGCGAGTCGGCTGGAAGGCGGGATGAGCTACAGCTACCAGTATCTGGATGCGGCCCACCCGCACGCGGTGAGCGAGGTGCTCCACGACTGCGGCTGCAACTGCCTGAGCGATACCTACGCCTACGACGCCAACGGCAACCAGACCACCCGCGGGGGCGCTGTCGTCGGCAGGACCATCAGCTGGAGCAGCTACGACCTGCCCGTCCTGATCACCCAGGACGGTGTCTCCAGCCAGTTTGCCTATGGGCCCAACCGCAGCCGCTGGAAGCAGGTGGCGGTGTACTCCGCCAGCACCACGGAGACCACGCTTTACCTCGGCGGGGTGATGGAGAAGGTGACCCGCGGCGCGGTGACCGAGTGGAAGCACTACATCCCGGCCGGGGCGGGCACGATGGCGCTGCAGGTGCGCAAGAGCGCCGGCAGCCCGGCCAGCGCCACCTACTACGTCACCGGGGATCATCTGGGCTCGGCCACCGCGGTGATGCAGGCCGACGGCACGCTGCTCAGCCAGCTGAGCTTTGCCGCCTTCGGCAGCCGCCGCGGCAGCGCCTGGCAGGACCAGCTGCTGGCGGCGGAGTGGACCACCATCACGGCGACCACACGGCGCGGGTTCACCGGGCACGAGCACCTGGACAACCTCTCGCTGGTGCACATGAACGGGCGGGTGTATGACCCGCAGCTCGGGCGGTTCCTGTCGGCCGATCCGGTGTATGGCGGGGATCTGGCGCAGCCGCAGACGCTCAATCCGTACAGTTATGTGGCGAACAATCCATTGACTGCTACGGATCCGAGCGGGTGGATGGATGAAATCACCGTCATTGGGGTGCAGCCGAAAACAAACTGGTGGAATGACTGGTTTGAGATTCAGTCCGTATTTTATTCAATTAATGACGGTAGTTTCGGTACGGTGGTAGAGCACCTTCCCACCGAAGACGAGGCGGAAGAGGATGCAATTAACACCATCGTGGTGACTGCAACGAAGCCAAATGAAGCATCAGAAAGGAAGGCCAGTTCTCAACCGCAAACGAAGCCACTAGTGGACGTTCTTCCTGAATTGCCGTCCGAGAAGCAGTGTGTAATGAGCAATTCAGATCGGTATGCATTGGCCGGGTTCGCTTCAACTTTCGCGGGTATGACAATAGGAATCGCAGCTCAAGTTAGGAATGACGCTCCGATTCTCGTCAGAGGGCTCGGTGCTGCTGGCGCATTAGTCTCGGCAGCGACTGCGATCAACGGATTTCGGACGGGGAATTATTGGGATGCAGGCGTAGGTACTCTAGATACCGCAGCATTTGTGGTAAGCGTTGTTGTTCCACAATCTGTTGTGGTGACCGGGCCATACTTTCTTGCACGAGGGACCATGGAGCTCGTCATGTTGGCGGGGCGGGAGGATCTGTCTGGTGGCAGCTGTGTACCTTGAGATCTTTGATGGCTTGCGGGCGTTATACGCAAGCAAAGAGGGACAGCGTTCCTTTCCCGCGCTCAGTGCCGCCATGGCACTGTCGATCATGCTTGAGCTGAATCTCATCTCTCTTGCAACAATCTGTGAGTTCGCGCTTTTTCGGTCCTTTACCTTGGTTGAGTGGGCCATAAGTCACAAGATCATTTTGATTCTTGTAGGTATCGCCATCGGATGCCTGCATGTTGTAGTTGGTAAGCGTACGGGTATTAATGTACGCAGCGGGCCAGCGCAAGCAACGGGATGGATAAAGTTATGGGCTGTGTACGTGTTTCTGACAGTGACAGGTTTTGCAGCAAGCTTGATATTGGCGTTCCTGGCTAGAACCCATCTCGAAATCATTTAAGGGCTGCATTTCATAGGTAAGACCTATGCATGCTGCGATTGAGCGACGAGCAGTGAGAGCTGATCCGGGGGGCTGTCAGGATTTTTGTGTGCGAGGCATATCATGACTACGCGAAGGAGTCGGTGGAAGAGGCGCTGTATGACTCGCGCTCCATGCGATTTCACGCTTCAAAACAGATCCACCGGATCCACATCCAGCGACCAGCGCACTCGCCCGGCTTCGGGCAGGGCGGCGATGCTCTCGCGCCAGGCGGCGAGGAATCCCTGCAGGCGTGAACGGTTGGCGGCCTCGGCGAGGAGCTGGGCGCGGTAGCGGCC
>JAIOHN010000623.1 GCA_019912985.1 Anaerolineae bacterium
GAAGCCATTGATCGGATCGATCGAAAGCTGCGCTTGGTGGGCCTAACCTATAATGAATTCGCCGGGAAATACCCCAGTGAGTTCTCCGGCGGGCAGCTCCAGCGCATCTCGATTGCGCGAGCCTTGGTTACGGACCCGAAACTACTTATCGCTGATGAGCCGGTTTCTATGGTTGATGCTTCCTTACGTATGTCGATTGTTAATTTGTTCAAAAATCTCAGAGATGAATTGGGGGTGAGTATCCTCTATATCACCCATGACCTGGCGACGGCCTATTACGTTAGTGACCGTATTGCCATTATGTTTCGCGGCAACATCGTTGAAATGGGGACGGTGGACCAGGTGTTGATGAATCCCAGGCATCCCTACTCAAAGCTTCTGCGCGATTCCATCGCCCAGGCAGATCCCCAAAAACGCTGGACCTCAACGGTCACGCTTGCCGAACTCGAACAGGAAGAATATTTGCGGCAGGGTTGCAAATTCGCTGGTCGCTGCCCCGAAGTAATGGATATTTGTAAGGGTGTGGTGCCAAAGGATTTACTTGTCGACGATGTGCTTGTGAAATGCCATTTATATAACGATTTGGAAGAATCAGATGTTGCGTTAGGCGCATCACAAACTTAGGCACCTTGCGTGCTTTCACACCTTAAAACGACGCATCTTTTTCTTTTTCAGGTGGTTCTGGATAGGTTGAAAAGAGGCCTTTTGCCAACCGCCACATATCCAGGTTGTAATCATGCGGCATAGAAACTCAAAATGATCTCCGCAGGCTGGACGGTCGAAAGGTGCTCTTTGCCCTACGTTCAAGTGCCATTTTCAACAGCGATGATGAGGTGAATTTAGAATTGCTCAATAACAATAATATTATCGTAGACTGCACCGCTGAAGGTGAAGCAGCGCTCATTCCGTATTGGAAGGTGTGTGTGGGTGGGGGGCGGGTCGCTGAAGCCCTGCGCGCTGATTTTCAAAAACACTTGGAGCTTGTCCAGCGTGAAATGCCCTTTGACTATATCCGCATGCACGGGCTTTTCCACGACGACATGATGATCTACCACGAGAAGGATGGACAGCCTGTATTAAACTGGCAGTATGTCGATCTGGTGTATGATCACTGGCTCTCTATCGGCATTCGTCCGTTTGTCGAACTCGGTTTTATGCCCTACGATCTGGCAAGCGGCGAGGAGACCGTTTTCTGGTGGAAAGGCAACATCACCCCGCCCAAGGATTGGGACCGCTGGGAATGGCTGGTGCAGCAGTTTGTGCGGCATGTGATCGAGCGCTATGGGCGGGGCGAGGTGCGGCGCTGGTATTTTGAGGTCTGGAACGAACCGGACCTGAAGTTTTTTTGGAAAGATGCTGATTTTGACGCCTATATGGAACTATATGAACGCAGCGCCAGGGCCATCAAACAGATTGATGCCGCGCTCAGGGTAGGTGGTCCCGCCACTGCCTCCGCATCAGCCGGGCCGGGAATTGCCTCTTGGGGAAAAGAGTTTCTGAGTGCCTGCCGCGGACGAGATATACCAGTTGATTTCTTCTCAACCCATCCTTACCCCACGAATCATCCCTTCGATGAAGAAGGCAATGGCTATATGACCTGGGATGGGCCGGAGCGCCTCATGGTTGACCTGACAGGCTATGAAAAAACGCTGGCGGAGACTGGTTTTTCCCATCTCGAAAAGCATTACACCGAGTGGAGCAGTAGTCCCAGCCCGCGTGATCCCACCCATGACACTGCCTTCCTTGCTCCTTTTCTGGTGCAGAACAATTTACGTGGGCAAGGTCACGCCGATTCACTGTCTTTCTGGGTGGTCAGCGACATTTTTGAAGAATCTCGTCAGGGAGATATACCTTTTCACGGTGGCTTCGGCCTGGTCAATATCCAGGGACTGAAAAAACCCTCCTATCATGGTTACTGGTTCCTGTCACGCCTGGGTGAGGAGGTGCTGGTCAGTGGCGATTCCTACGTTGTGACGCGCCATGCCAGCGGCAAAATTTCGATTCTGATGTGGAATTACTGCCATTATACAGTTGAAGCCAATGACAGTCGTTTCATCCAACAAGCCGTAGGCACTCGTCAGCTTTACGAGATGTTTGAGCAGAATCCGGAAAAGCAATTTACCCTCCACTTGTCTGGACTTAAGGGAAACCTGCACGTGCAGTCCACCTGTTTCGACCGCGAACATGGCAGTGTGTTGGATGCCTGGCTTGAGATGGGTGCCCCCAATCATGTTCTGCGCGAAGATCTCGCTGTGCTCCGGCAAAAGATGGAACTGGATGTCAGGGTTCAACGCCTGGAAGCACCTTCAGATGCATTGACCTGGTCCTGTGTCGTGCAGCCCCATGGGGTAACGCTCCTGGATATTTTGCCGTCTGGTGTATAGCAGCCGGATATCCTATAAAGCTTTTCTTGGAAAAGCGAAATAATCGGATATTGTGACCCGCAAACCACTTCACTTATCTCTGATTGTGGCTTGACTTTTCTCTTGACTTTTATAGGGGACACGGTGATAATACGATTTAGTAAATCGGATTACTATATTTACATCTATGGCAAAAAAACGACCAACTATGGGGGATGTCGCCCGGCTTTCCGGTGTTTCACAGACAACGGTCTCCTTTGTTATTAACGACACTCCCAACGCTAACATCTCTGAAAAAACTCGACAGATCGTACTTAAGGCCGTTGAGCAGCTTGGTTATACGCCTAACGCCATGGCGGTCGGACTGCGCAAAAGCCAATCTCGTCTGATCGGATTTGTGACCGATGAAATCGCGACCACGCCCTTCACCGGCCAAATCATACGTGGTGCGCAGGATGCCGCCCGCGAACAACAGCGATTGCTCATGTTTATGAACGTTGGTATGGATGCCAACACCGCCGATCAGGAGATTGACATCCTCCTGGGTCAGCAAGTGGAAGGTGTTATTTTCGCTACGATGCGGCATCGCATAATCAAGGTATCCGAACTGCTGTATCAAATTCCCTCCGTGCTGCTGGACTGCCGTGATGCCGATGGTTCATTGCCGTCTGTGGTGCCGGATGAATTCCTGGGCGGTTACCAGGCCGCTGAAGCACTGCTCAAGCGAAATCATCGCTGCATCGGCATGATCAATACCTCGGAGAGTGTGCCTGCCAGCGTATTACGGGAGCAAGGCTTTCGTCAGGCACTGACAGATTACGGTATCGATGTAGACGAGGGATTATTCGTCTATGGCGAAGATGGCGATGCGAAAACCGGCTACGACGGTACGAAGGCGCTCTTTTCATACTGCCAGGACATCACAGCACTGTTTTGCTTCAACGACCGCGTGGCGATGGGCGCTTACGATGCGCTGCGCCAATTGCAAAAACGAATCCCGAATGACGTCGCCGTTATTGGTTTTGACAACTACGAGCTAATTTCTGCCAATCTCCATCCTGAGCTAACCACAATGCAACTGCCGCATTATGAGATGGGGCGCTGGGCCGTGGAGTCGGTATTGAAGATTGCCGAAAGCGCGGGCGATAAAGCATCACCCATGCAGATGACGCTCCCTTGTCCGATTGTGATACGGAACTCGATATGAGCATAGAGCAAAAAAGGAGGCGCTATGAATGAATAGTCAGAAAGAAGCGGCTAGTTATGTTGGCTAGCATGGCTAGCCCGAACAGTAGTGCCGGTATATCCCATCAGCCAGCTATCTGGACCTGTTATGCCAAAAAACTCAATACATCCTGGCACTATGCTTCGATTTTGGCAGGCATGAAAAACCTATTTTCAGTCCTATTCTTATGGTTTCCTTCCTTTGGGGGATAATAATGGTTAACAAACGCAAACTCTTTTTCATATTCGCCACACTGGCGATTCTCATCATCGCTATTCAGATGCCGATTGCTGTCGCGCAAGAGACAACGCCCGATTGCGGGGCCGAACCAATCACACTCAATGCCTACTTCGAAACCGGATTTGATCTTCCGCTCGAGCTTGCCGATGAATTCGCCAATCAATTCCCAAATGTGACCTGGGACATCAAGCAGGACCAATTCACAAATCTCATTAATTCGACGCCACGGCTGCTCTCAGGCGACAACCCACCGGACCTTATCCGACTACCGACCATGGTCTCCTTTGCCAATCAAGGGTTGCTGATGAACCTTGACGATTATGCTGCGGCTTTCGGCTGGGATGAGTGGCCCGTACCTCAGCTCAACCAGAACCGCGTTGGCGAGGACGGTACCCGCGGCTCCGGTTCGCTCTATGCCATGGGCCTTAACTACAGCCTGACCGGCATTTTTTACAATAAGGACTATGCAGAGCAGATCGGCATGACCGAACCGCCGCAGACCCTGGCCGAGTTCGAGGAGCTTCTTGCCGCAGCGAAAGATGCAGGCTTGCTGCCGATCATGCAGTGGGGCAGTGCCCAGAGTGGAATGGGCCTGGCCTTCCCGCTGCAGGCGCTGATGGCATCCCTCGGCCCGGTCGAGCCGATCAATGACTGGATCTTCCAGAAAGAAGGCGCGACCATCGTGACCGATGAAAATCTGGAAGCGGCCCAGCACTTGCAAACATGGATCGAGAACGGCTACTTCCCGCCCGACATCAACGCTATCGAGTACACCGATGCCAACGCACGCTTCGGTCAGGGCGAGGGCGTCTTTATCTTCAATGGTGACTGGCAAAACGCGGGTTACGATACAGACATGCCCGGCAACGTCGGTTTCTTCCTGATGCCGCCTGCTGAGGAGGGTGGATCACCTGCTGCCATGTCCGCGCCGCTGACATTCGGTATCGCGGCCAATGCCGTCAACGCTGACTGTGCCGCGTTCTTCCTCAATTGGGTTGCCACTAACGAGACCGCCCGCGAGATTGATGTGGCTGTCGGTGGTTCCAACCCTGGCGGTCCGTCGGGTGCCACGATGCCTGCCGTCAGCGAAGGCTCGGTTACCAACGAGACCCTTGCCGCCGGGCCAGTTGTCGGCGAGGCCGGTACTTCAATGGACTTCATCGCCAACGCGACGAGCGCGATCTTCGCTCAAGGCTGGACGCCTGAACTTCAGAAAATGGTCGGTGGCAGGCAAGACGCTGCTGGTCTGCTCGAAGCTGTGCAGGCCGAGTACGAAAACGAACTTGCTGAATAACACGATGGCCGCAGGACGAATTCCTGCGCCTGCAAGATTGGCGGTGACATCATGATAACAACAGATAATCGCCCTGCGGCTTCTGCAATCACCCGGCGACTCTCCTCACTCAAGGAGGGGCGTCGGGTAGCAATTTTCGGCTGGCTCTTCGTTCTACCAGCGCTGGTGGTGTATGCACTGTTTGTACTGCTTCCCCTGGCTATGAGCATCCAGTACTCTTTCTTCCGCTGGGATGGAATTGGCGCCATGACCTGGGTGGGCCTGAAAAACTACGAAACGGTTTTGCAAGACCCTGACCTGCTGGGAACTATCTTCAATGCTTTCAAGCTGGTTGTGTTCTTTAGCTTCATCCCGGTGACACTCGGACTCATCGTCGCTAGTGTGATCCACCGCATGGCTTCTGGGCGTCTGGGCGAAATTGCCCGCACTGTGCTATTCCTGCCTCAAGTCATTCCACTTGTTGCAGCGGGGATCATCTGGGGTTGGCTGCTGGCGCTGCCAGGTTTGATCAACGAGACTCTCCGGGTCGTTGGCCTTGCCTCTCTCACACGCGCATGGCTTGGCGACTTCGACTGGGCACTGCCAGCCGTCGGTTTAATTGGTGTCTGGGTGCTGCTCGGCTTCTGCACTGTCTTGCTGTGGACCGGTATGACCAAGCTCGACCCGTCCCTCTATGAGTCCGCCAGAATTGACGGGGCGGGCTGGTTCCGGGAGTTTGTTGGGATTACCATTCCGCTGCTCCGCAATGAGATTGGTGTGTGCCTCACCGTCACGGTAATCGCCGCTTTGGCTGCATTCGATATTGTCTATGTCACGACTGCCGGTGGGCCTGGTAACTCGACCGCAGTCCCCGGAATCCAGATTTATATTCTGGCCTTCACTCAGCAGCGGATTGGCTTGGCCTCTGCGCTCTCCGTCATGCTCATGATTCTGGTGCTGATTGTGATCCTACCCATCCAACGCCTGAGCCGGGAGGTCACCTGATGAGGATCAGCCAAGGCGAACTCTGGTCTGGTCGGGTCCTGCTCATCGGGCTGATGGCGGTCACAATTCTGCCGCTCATCAGTATCTTCACGACGGCGCTGCATCCATCCGGCACTGTACCCAATGCCCTATCCTGGCCCGCAGATCCCCAGTGGGGTAACTTCATTGAAGCCTTCAACGTCGCGAACATGACCGCCCTGCTGGGTTCCAGTAGTTTTATCGTGATTGCCGTTGTGCCGATTTCGCTGGTCATTTCGACTATGGCTGGCTTCGCGATCGGCCACTTGCGAATCCCTGGCTCACGTATACTCCTATTTTTGTTTGTATTCGGGCTAACACTGCCCTTCAGTGGCATCATAGTCCCGCTTTACTACCTCGAGCGCGGTATCGGCCTATACAATACCCGGCTGGCTATCGTGCTGCCGTTGATCGGCCTCTACATGCCCTTCGCGGTGTTCTGGATGCGCGCCCACTTTGTCAATATGCCGGGAGAGATCTCCGAGGCGGCCCGTGTCGATGGCGCAACCACCTGGAGCCTGTTCTGGCGCATTCATCTCCCGCTCGCGCGCGCGCCCATGGTCTCTCTAGGGATTCTGATGTCCGTCTGGACCTGGAATCAATTCCTCATTGCATTGGTACTGGTCGAGGACCCAACAGAGCGGACGATGGCGGGTGCGCTCGGTGCCTTCCAGGGACACTACGCGACGAATGTCCCTTTGCTCTGCGCGGGCACGATTCTGATCCTGCTGCCTACGCTCATTCTCTTTATACTCTTCCAACGCCAGATCATCTCGGCGCTGCTTCAGGGGTCGGTTAAGGGATGAGTCACGGTTGATCATCTGACAGTGAACCCGGAAGCAGGGATCTGGGAGAACGTTACGACCCTGAGCGCTACAGATGAGATTATAACTGATCTGGTCGTCAATTATATTTTAAGCCAGGCTCCGATCAAACTGCATACGCTGCCGGTATGCCATAATCTGGACTGGCTTAGGCAGCTTGAGCAACCATTATTTATATGACATCAGCGCCGAACTCTCTATCCTGGGTGCAGCCGACACTTGCTTTACATTGGACGGAAAAGGCCAGAGCCGTCTGCTCCGTAACGGTTACGGGATTTGTATGTTCGTTCTAGAACGACATTATGCATAGAAACTGAAGGCCACTGAAGTGGATGTGCTGCCTAGAATTCATTTTCGCGCCATGGCGCTCTGGCGCATTTTTCGCCGCGCCTGGCTAGGATGACAACTCAATTCGGATTACGGTCCTCTATGCTTTTTTAAAGGCTATGACAGTTCTGGTCCTGAATTGAAAGCGTGAACCATTTAGAGACGGGGATCATGCGGGTATCGTTGCCCATGGTGTATGATACTTGACTCCGGTGAGCAGGGAAGGAACGCGCCGTAACGTTTGTGGCAGATTTATGGAGAGAGTGTGGACAGCTTTGCGGTTGATTAGATGCTGGCGTTGTCGGCTCCAAACACATAATGTGTAGCAATCATTTGTGCCCAGGCGGGTTTAAGCTTATAACGCGCAATCAAATATTGGGTAATGGGTAAGACATCATATTCGAGCTGTAAATCTGTGCTGAGAATGCGATCCCACTCAGACCATGTCTTACCGGTCACTTCTGGCAAAGCTTCCAGGTAGACATTAAGATACAAGGGAACTTTCTGCACCTTTCGCGGCTGCATAGCACATACTCCAAAGCAAGCTTTCTTTGAAGTATGGACAACCAGGGTTGTGCATGGATGTGCCATGAGTCCTATCTATGGAGAGGTTAAATAGCCCATTTCCCAAATGGCGGTGTTGTAACAGTGAGAGGCAGACTCAAAACTGGCAATGAATATCAAAAATCACATTGCATCCATCATCTATTTCGAAGGCATTGTTGAAGCAGAACTCACGTATGTGGCACAAAACAGCCTTTTGAAAACTTTCTCCGCAGGTGAGTTGCTTTTTCTGGAAGGTGAACCCGCACAGGGCTTGTGGATTGTCGAGACAGGGCATATCAAAATTTTCAAGCTGAACCCGGACGGGGGCGAACATATCCTGCATTTGCGTGGTCCAGGGAAAACGTTTAATGATATTGCCGCTCTCGATGGCGGTGATAATCC
>JAIOHN010000624.1 GCA_019912985.1 Anaerolineae bacterium
CGTCGCCAGCATCGCCTATGATCCCAAAGTGGTCGGCCAGAGCAAGGACTGGACGCCGCCGAGTGGCACCTGGAGTGATCCCGGCGTGTTCTTCAACGAAGCAGCAGAGTTCTTCGATCCCGTGCAGGGTGCCGTCGCCAACTGCTACTACATCGCGGCACTGTCGGCAGTGGCCTGGGCATCGCCCTACACCATCAAACACATGACCCGCGCGACCGGCCTGAATAACCAGCAGTTCACCAACATGGTCCGCTTCTACAAGCCGGACAGCGGCCAGCTCGATAAGGAAATCGAAGTCACGGACGCGCTGGTCGTGAATGGCAGCGGCAACCTGATCTACGCCCGGTCGAGCGAAGCCGGTGAGATCTGGCCTGCGGTCTACGAAAAAGCCTATGCCAAGCTCAAAACCGGCATCAGCGGCGACCATCCTGACATCACCGCCACCGGCTGGGGTGACTGTGTCTGGGCAACCGCGCAGCTCAACGGTGGCAAGCGCTCCTACTATGGCACCAACGACCACTCCGCAGATGAGCTGTGGAATCTGGTGCGTGCCAATTCACTCAGCCGCCGCACCTTCAACCCCATGACCGCCTGGACCTACAGTTCCGGCACCGCCACTGACAAGAAAATCGTCTACTCGGACGCCAACATCGTCGCCTCGCACTGCTACACCGTCCTCGGCTGGGATTATCGCAATGGGCGCAAATACATCATCCTGCGCAATCCCTGGGGCAATACCGAAGCGACGGTCGGCACCACAACTGGCACCTGGATTTCCTACGACATCAGCTGGTGGCGTCCAGTGAATCTCGCCACCGTGGATGGCACCTTCGCTATCGAAGCCTGGGCGTTCAAGCAATACTACGCGGGCATGGGCGTTGCCAAATAAGCCGAGCTTTCCTGTGGATGTGGGTAATGCACCATTTAAAAGCAATCAGGTACGGACACAGAATCCCATGTCCGTACCGCTCATCTCTTAAGCTGCCCCTCGCTTGACTCCCCGCAGACATCCCGCCTGCCACCCTGTAAAATCATCCCCGCGAATAAATTTCATACCCCGTAAAGGCAGGCTTTATGTCTCAATCGACTTTCACCAGCAGGCGCGCGCTGGTTACATCGGTCGTGACGCTCACACTGGCGCGGCTGGTCGTGAACATCCCGCACCGTTTCGCCTATCCCTTCCTGCCGGAGATCTCGCGCCAGTTAAATGTGCCGCTCGCCAGCGTGCAAAGTGTGATGGGTATCCACAACGGCATCGGCATTACCAGCCCGCTCTTTGGCCCGCTCAGTGAGCGCTTCGGACGCAAGCGGATGCTGCTGGGTGCGATTGCGTCCATGATCGGTATGAGTATCCTGGGCGCACTGCTGCCGCAGTTCTGGCTGTTCGCGGCCATCATGCTGGCGCTCGGCTTGGGCAAAACGATCTATGACCCGGCCATGCAGGCTTACCTGGGTGACCGCATCCCCTACAAGCAGCGCGGGCGCGCCCTGGGATTCACCGAACTCAGTTGGGCAGGATCGCTGATTGTGGCTGCACCGTTAGCCGGTTTTCTGCTGGAAACCGCCACGCTGCAAGCGGTGTTCTGGGCGCTGGCGGGCTTGCTGGCGGTCAGTCTGGTGCTGGTGTGGGTGATCGTGCCTGCGGACAAGCCTGATTCCGCGCATCAGATACAGGTGATCTGGCCGATGCAGGCATTCGGCCTGCTGCGTCGCAGCCCGGCG
>JAIOHN010000625.1 GCA_019912985.1 Anaerolineae bacterium
GCTTTGCATAAATTTCTGCTGATTCACCGACACTTACGCCAGATGGCACGTAATGTGGATATGCAGGGGATTCGAGGTCGCCAACTCGCCGTACTTCAATTCTTACAAGAACAGGGTTCAGCGACAGTCGGTGAAATTCAAGACTACCTTTATATCAGTGCCAGTACAGCATCAACGCTTATCAGCCAATTGGAAGATGCAGGGCATGTGATTCGATCTCGCTCAGCAGACGACAACCGGGTGGTGATCGTCGAACTCACATCTTCAGGCAGTCATCTGGCTCAGACAACAGCCATCGCGGGAATTGGTCTGCTGCGCCGCCGACTCCCCACCCTTCCCGAAGAACGCTTACACATCATCAATGAGGCACTTGCCGACATTATACAGTTGATGGAGGTATCGGAAACTGAATGAAAGCTCTAACCAAGTTAATGCGCTATATGCGCCCCTATCGTCTGGAAATCATTGTTGGCATTTTGACCGTGGTCTTGCCTGTAATGATGGAACTTCTCATCCCACGTTTGCTCCAACTGGTGATTGATCAAGGCATCCGTCCGCATGATATGGATACGATTGTACTTGGGGCGCTGATTATGATTATTGCGGCTGTAGTCAGCGCGATTGCTACACTCGGACAGGGATTTATGCGGGCACGATTGTCGCAGGGCATCGCTTTCGATATGCGGAATGATCTGTTCAAGCATATCGAAGGTCTTCCATTCAGCACGCTCGACCAACTGCGCACAGGCGGCTTGATGACGCGCATCTCGAGCGATGTGGACACCATACGCATGTTCTCGAGTAATGGTCTAGCCCTACTCTTACGTGCCTTGTTGATGATTATCGGCAGTACGCTGCTCGTGCTGATGACCAATCACGAGCTAGCCCTCATCATGATTACCTGTTTGGCAATTGCCGGTGTATTGATCTGGGCATTCATGAGTTCTGCCAGTCCATTATTTCAGGTGGTTCAGCGCAAACTGGGGGCATTAAACACAGCCATCCAGGAAAATCTCGCTGGCACAGCGCTCGTCAAAGCCTTCGTACGCGAACAACATGAAATCCAACGATTTGAGCTGCGCAACACCGACTACATGGAGCATAACATCCGGGTTGGGCGCATTCTGGCGCTTGTCATGCCGTTGTTGACCGTGACGACCAACCTCGGTCTGGTGGCAGTGATCTGGTTTGGTGGAATTGATCTCGTAAATGGGCAATTTACGGTCGGCGAGCTGGTGGCTTTCAACAACTACCTGATGATTGGCATGACACCTGTGCTGCTGCTTGGCAACATGGTGACGATGGCATCCAGGGCCGAAGCCTCAGCAGCCCGTGTACTGGAAGTATTCAACACCCCGATACAAAGCCGAGGCGGCGAAAACGCCTATAGCCCTGAACACATGCAGGGTCATGTCACATTTGAGAATGTATTTTTCCAGTACAACAGCGATGTAGAAAACAACCGGGATGTATCCGACAATCTCAACGATGAAGACGGCGACCACCGGGGAAACGTGCTGGAAGAAGTCAGTTTTGAGGCGTTACCGGGGCAGCGTGTGGCACTGCTGGGCGTTACTGGCGCTGGTAAAACGACTCTGGTAAACCTCATCAGCCGTTTCTACGATGTGACTGAAGGCCGTATCTTTGTCGATCATGTCGATGTTCGGGAGTGGGACCCTGAAGCGCTGCGCTCACAGATTGGCGTGGTCATGCAGCAGCCCCTGCTCTTTAGCGGAACTGTACGCGAGAACATCGCCTACGGTAGACCTGATGCGACCCTTGAAGAAGTCATCGCAGCCGCAAAAGCGGCCCAGGCGCACGATTTCGTCTCAGCAATGCCCGAGCAGTATGACAGTATGATCGAAGCGCGTGGCATGAATCTTTCCGGTGGACAAAAGCAACGGATAGCCATTGCCCGTGCGCTGCTCGTCTCACCACGAATTCTCATTCTGGACGATAGCACCAGTGCGGTTGATGTCGAAACCGAGATCAAAATCCAGGATGCACTCGATGTTTTGATGAAAAATTCCACATCGTTCATCATTGCCCATCGCATCAACAGCGTCTTGAATGCGGATAAAATCCTCATTCTTGACCATGGACGGATTGTCGCCAGTGGCAATCACAGCGAGCTGTTGAAAACATCATCCATCTATCAGGACATCTTCCGGTCACAGTTCGGAACAGAACAACCCCTCCCGACCGCTGACAAAGCAAAAAATCTGGAGCAAGTAGAATATGAGTAGTCAACAACCTCCTAGAGTACGTTTGGGATATGGTGGTGGTGTCAGCCTGACCGGCGACGGTGCAAGTAACGTAAGCCAGACCGTCCGCCGCCTGCTGAGTTATCTCAAACCGTACTGGCAGCGGCTGAGTATTGTCGCCACGCTATCCGTCATCGGGACGTTATGCAGCCTTGCCGGTCCAATTCTAATTGGTCGGGCAATTGACCAATACATTACAGTCGGCAATCTGGATGGCTTGTCCAGTCTGGTAATCGCGATTGCCCTGGTCTATATCACCTCAGGCGTATCAGGCGTGATCCAGGGGCAAATCATGGTGGCAATTGGACAGCGTTTCGTTGCGGGGTTGCGCAGCCTCTTGTTCGGTCATATCCAGGCACTTTCCATGGCGTATCACGACCATCATCCGGTTGGCGATTTAATGAGCCGCGTCTCCAATGATACCGATGCGATCAATCAGGCAATATCAAACGGACTGATCGAATTCACCACGAACGTCTTGCTGCTCGGCGGCATAATGGTGGCGATGTTTGCACTGAATTGGCAACTAGCACTCGGAACAGCGACCTTGCTCCCGATCATGCTCGGCATCACGGTGTGGGTCACACAATACAGCCGTAAAGCTTTCCGTGAGGTCCAGACCAACCTCGGTAATCTCAACAGTGTCATGGAAGAAAACATCGCAGGGATTCGCGTGGTCAAAGCCTTCGCCCACGAAGAAGCAACATTCGAGCAGTTTGTTGGTGCCAACGCCCAATACAAACAGGCAGGCGTCCGCGCCGATATTATCACGGCTGCGTTGGGTCCCATGTTCAATACCATGAACATCATCGTGATTGCGGCTGTCGCCCTGCTCGGCGGATGGCTGGCGCTGCAAAATATCGTGCAGGTGGGTGTGATTGCGACATTTGTCATTTACGTGCGCAATTTCTTTCAGCCCATGCGGGCGATTGCCATGCTCTATAATCAGCTCCAATCCGCATTAGCAGGTGCAGAGCGGCTCTTCGCCGTGCTGGATGCGGTGCCATCGGTTGAAGATCAGCCTGATGCTCCACCATTACCAAAAGTCCAGGGGGCAGTGAAATTCGAAGATGTGAGTTTTGAATACGTCACAGATAAACCCGTCCTCGCGGATGTGAACATGGATGTAAAGCCTGGGCAAACGATCGCACTTGTGGGCCCTACCGGCGCAGGCAAAACCACCATCATCAGCCTGTTGAGCCGATTCTACGATGTGACCGAAGGCACAATCCTTATCGATCAACACGATATTCGCACTGTACAGCAAGCGTCGATCCGTGAACAGTTGGGGATCGTGTTGCAGGATACGTTTTTGTTCTCTGGCACGATTATGGACAACATCCGCTACGGACGTCTGAACGCCACAGAAGAAGAGATCATGGCAGCGGCAAAGCTCGCGAATGCAGACCGCTTCATCCAACTCCTGCCGCATGGTTATCAGACGATTGTGTCAGAACAGGGACACAATTTCAGTCATGGTCAGCGGCAGCTGTTGGCGATTGCCCGCGCAGTGCTGGCAGACCCACGCATCTTAATTTTGGACGAAGCAACGAGCAGCGTAGATACCCGCACGGAAGTCTATATTCAAGAGGCGTTGCTACGCTTGCTAGAGGGGCGCACCGCTTTCGTGATTGCCCATCGCTTGAGTACCATTCGCAACGCAGACCTGGTACTGGTGGTCAACGACCACCGCATCATCGAGCGTGGCACCCACGACGAACTCCTCGCCATGAAGGGCTTCTACTACAATTTGTACATGAGCCAGTTCAGTCGATCACACAATATTCAACAGCAATCAAGCGAAATACCGGCATAGGTACAAAAGCAGGCTGCCAGACAGCCTGCTATCTTGATGAAGGCAAAATGACCTTGCTTGACCCTACTGGTGACTGCTACCGGTAACGAGCGCGGTCTGACACTCACCAAACTCATTCCGACAACTAAAATTTGACACCATCCAGAATTCTGGATGGTGGTCACATCGTAACTGATGAGGCCATGACGCTATTGTGGATATTTCTCCTTGAATACCCACACGGCAAGTCAATTTTTGCCTTGAGCATAGTAATCACTCCACACCATGTTTACTTTCATGTATCAGGTCTGTCTTCCTTCAACTTAATGGCTGTCGTAGTTCCCGTTTCCAAACCGAAATTACATGATTGCTGCCAGTAACGACTCAGATTAACACAGAATATAACTTTTTCTTTACTGAGATTTACTCAGATTTTTACAGCTTCTTGTGTAATCCTTATCTCTGGCATATTGGTCATGCCCCGCCATGCAATCTCCGGATTAATCCGCTGCGTGGAATGCCACCATCGGGTCCGCTATGATCAACTTCGGCTGCTGTCATTTTCACAAAGGGGTATTTTGTATGCGCTATAACTCGCGGGCTGCCCTGAGGAGTCAGCATTTCATCTCACTGCTGCTACTATGCATGCTCATCATAACGGGGGCTGCCTTAGCCCAAAATTCAAGTGAATGCGAGGATGGCTTTCGCCTATTCGAGCATGAACTGCTGGCAACTGAGCCGGTCTGCATTCCCGAAAATCCACAGCGCATTGTGGCGGTTGATCGCTTCTCTTTAGAGACGTTACTTGCGGTTGGGATCGTGCCCGCTGCCAGTTCGGATATCGACACATTTTTGAGCGACTTTTCATATTTGGCTGAACAAGCTGCCGATGTCATGGATATTGGCAACCCACCCAATCTGGAACTGGTATTAAATGTCCAACCAGATTTGATTATCGGGATTGAACCTCGCATCGCTGATGTTCAGCAGGAACTGGCGGAAATCGCCCCTACAGTCTCCATCACGTTCACAACCAGTGAAAACTGGAAGGCAGTCGTCGAGGCTATTGGCGCGGTCGTGAATGAGACTGAAGCGGTAGAAGCCGCTTTCGATCAATACAACGCACGTATTGAGACGCTTAAGGAAAGCCTCGCAGATCAACAAGCACCAGAGATTTCGGTTGTATTCCCCTATCAGGAGTTTATCTTCGCATATCTGATGGATACGTTCCTGGGAACAATCCTTGCCGACGCCGGGTTAAGTATCCCACAAGCCCAGACTGCCGTCACGGAAGAGACAGAGACCACGTTCCGCCTCTCCTTAACTAAGGAACAGTTAAACCTTCTCGATGGCGACTACATCTTCGTATGGATGTACAGCACTGGGCCGGAAGATGACGAAGAGAATCAAAGGCTGCTGGATGACCTGGTCAGTGACCCACTGTGGCAGACATTGAGCGCGGTCCAGGCTGGTCATGTCACCACTGAGATCGGTGGCTATTGGATCGGATCATCCCTGATCGCGGCGAATGCGGTCATTGATGATTTATTCACCTACATCGCCGAGGTCGATCCAGCGGAAGTCTCACCGAATCCCTTCCGAGACGGCAGTATAGAAGCAACACCTGAAGCAACTGAAGAAACATCCAATTAAGCCGGTTTCACATGCAACCACCTCATTCGTTACTCAAACACTATCACTACATATACCAACTAAGGAGTATTCTCATGAAACATCGTGCCTTTCCTATCCTGGTCCTGCTGGCCTTGCTGCTGGTGAGCATCGTTCCGCTCGCGGCGCAGGAATCAGATGCGTTCCCTGTCACTATTGAACACAAGTTTGGCAGCACAACGATCACTGAAGCACCACAGCGCGTGGTCGCGATTGGCTACACCGAGCAGGATTTCCTGCTGGCCGTCGGTGTGACGCCCGTAGCAGTGCGTTACTGGTATGGCGACGAAAGCAACGCCATTTTCCCCTGGGCAGAAGAAAAGGTGGAGGGCGAATCACCTATCGTCCTGAACATGCCTTTTGGCAGCTTGAATTATGAAGCCATCCTGGCGCTTGAGCCCGATCTCATCAGCGCAGTTACATCTGGGATCACGCAGGAAGAATACGATACGCTGTCACAGATTGCGCCGACCATTGCCCAGACGGATGACTATATCGACTTCGGGATGCCCTGGCAGGGAGTGATGCAGCTGATCGGCGATGCAGTGGGTAAGTCAGCTGAAGCAGAGGCCATTGTGACCGATGTCGAAGCGCTGTTTACGGATGCCCGCGCCAACAATCCAGAATTCGAAGGGAAAACGGTCGCAGTGTCTTATTTCTATGAGGATACCTACGGCTTTTACACTGACCAGGACAGCCGGGGGCGCTTCTTCACCAATCTGGGTTTTGTCATTCCCAATGAGCTGATGGAGGTTGCAGGCGACTCGTTTTATGCCGACATCAGCCCCGAACGCATTGACCTGCTTGACCAGGATTTGATCGCGGTCCTCAATTTGCAATTTATCGAAGGAGGACGTGAAGCCCTGGAATCCGAACCACTGTTCAGCCAGTTAGAAGCAGTGCAGGGAGGACGGGTGGTCTACCTCGAAGAAGCAGCAGAAAATGCGCTGGGATTCAGCTCGCCGCTAAGCCTAGCTTATGCACTCAATGCTGTGCTGCCGCAGCTAGAAGCTATTTTCGGTGGTGCAACCACTAACGATTCAACAGCAGTTTCCTGCGAAGAAGGTTTTCGCTTGATTGAACACGCGGTGGGCAAAACCTGTGTTGTGGAAATGCCACAACGGGTGGTCGTGCTGGATACGGGTGAGCTTGATAATGCGCTGGCGTTGGACGCGCCAGTGGTGGGTGCGCCAATCACCGATACGCTGCAATATCAAGAGTACCTCAGCGATCAACTGGATGGCATCGCGGATACCGGTGCAATCAGCGAACCCAACTTCGAGGCAATCCTGGCGTTGGAACCGGACTTGATCCTGGGAAGCAAACAGCGCTACGAAGCGATTTATGAGACTTTATCGCAGATTGCGCCAACCGTTCTGACAGAATCGCTGCGTGTCCCCTGGCAGGATAACTTCCTGCTTCATGCGGAAGCACTCGACAAAGAAGCGGAGGCCGAACAGCTTCTGGAAGCTTACGATGCCCATGTGGCCGAGGTGCAAGCTGTGCTCGGTGACGCGCTCGATTCAACAACCATTTCCATCATCCGCTTCCGCCCAGGGCAGGTACGCCTCTACCTGAAAAGCTCCTATATTGGCTACATCTTGCAGGATGTCGGTTTACAACGTCCCCCCAGCCAGGACGAAG
>JAIOHN010000626.1 GCA_019912985.1 Anaerolineae bacterium
AGTATATTGTTTGGATTTACGGAGTTCCTCTGCTTGTTCGTACTTCGGGTCGTTGTTCATAGCTATCCTCGAATATACTCTAGGGGCGGTTGTCCCGGATCTTTTGTGTGGTGGCAAAACTTCATTTTGCCACCTTGCGGAGTTCATCATCTCCTAAGCGCACAATAATTTCCCTGCCGATCTGCATTATGCGAGGGTCAGATGCCCCTTTAGGAAAGTCGATCTTGTACTGGTCGGACATTCGCGTTAAAAACTGCAAGAATTGGGCACGTGCTAATATTGAAGCTGCTGCTACTGCGATATTTGCTTCTGCTTTCGGTAACTGCACAAGATTTAGCTTGGTCTGACGGCTTTTACTGAGCAGTTTATTTCTGACAAAATGCTCATCGCCGAACTTGTCAACAATAACGGTGATTTGTTCTTGAGGGTACTCAGTAAGGATATCCTCAAGGGCGCGTGTGTGTCCCCACGCCAGAAGGGTATTGAGATTCTTTCCCTCACGTTGAAACTGTTCGTAAAGAGCGTTGTACCGTTCTGGAGGTATTACCACGACTTGAGCACGTTTCCCGCAGATACGACGTATTGTTTCGGCTAATTCTATGTTGCGTTTATCCGATAAAGACTTGCTGTCCTTAACACCAATTTTTCGCAGCTCTTCAGCTAATTCTGTAGTAAGCAAGACTGCTCCCGCTACGAGTGGTCCGTAATAATCTCCTTTACCTGCTTCATCGGTGCCGATCCAGTGGTCTACCAATTCAACCGCCTGTACCGCTTCTATCTGTTCTTCAATACGACTACCTTGAGTGGTTTGAAGAGACATATTGTCGGATGCTCCGATAACAACCCTGACATCGGCATCAATTGTGTCGAGCAATGGAGATATTCCAGTAACGGTCAAAGTTCCGTTTGTAAATTGGCGAATATGAACAGTTTGCCCGCCTATCGTAATTTTGATGCGATAGACACAGTTATTTTCTACTTCCCGAATGGAATCGCCACGTTTCAGAAGATGCTCTAGAAGCCTATGTTGCAACATTGTCTCTTTGACAGTGTATTTCCGTGTTTCCGGCTTGGATGAAACAGGCTGTAGTGTTGATGTAGCTTTCTTACCAAAAACATCATCACATGCAGCTTGCACAATGCGCTTTTGTGGCGACTCTTTTCCCTGAACGACGTGCTTTATCTGCTGGGCGTGATATATCATTACAGGAATTGTTTCTCGTCGATCAGTAAATTCGACTCGTATGCACGAGTTAGGTTGATCGATTTGAGCGATTTTCCAAACGTTGCTGGCTTTAAGAACAATTTCAAGTTCCTGAATCTTATTTTCTGCCAGCACCTTTAGGCTCGTACTTTCCCGGTGATATGCTGCGCTTTTTAGCACACGTAATGCATCATCTATAGAAGCAACAGAAACTACTTTCAATCCGTCAATTGCTTCAGCCTCATCACTATTTTCACGCGGAATAAATACACGACGAATCCCCAATTGACGCGCTGCTTGAAGCTTAGCATTGAGATGCTCAATTCGTCGTACATTGCCATCGGTATCAACCTTGCCTGTAAAAGCTGTGTACCGATCAATATCAATATTTTCCACACTCATTAGCGTTGCTAATGTCAACCCTAATCCAATTGACTCGCCATCAAACTGAATGTCACTTCGGTTGATTTCCCACTGAAAATCCCAGTTTCGAGTATGGGCATGACGGGAGGCAACATAGGCAACAGCTTTACGTGCAGATGTCTCCATGTCAGTCCCGGCGTGATTCACTGCACGTACATGACCTTGACCGTTAGGAAGCGCATTGACTTTCAGACCGTAAACATCCCCTTGCTCTCCCAAAGCGAACAAAGCATAGATTTGCCACTCCCGTAACCGACGATACCCCTCTATCGCCTGACGTATTACCAGTTCAATTTGGGCAGATGCTTCGCTGAAACCATGTTCTTTGAGGGCGCTCACAAACAAATCAAAAAATCCCTTTAATCGTTGTTCGCTGTCACCGGAGATCCGGGCTTGATGAAGCGCGCTCTTTTTTAGTTCGGCAAAATTGCATTGCAGTGGTTCTGAAACCACAGACCAATTTGCTAAATGATCTAGCAGTAAACTCTCTAAGTCGATATCGGAGTCCAAAACAGCATAGAGTTTACTATGCGTTTCGCGCAGAGTGGAAAGATGGGATCGCAAACCTATTAGATCTTGCTCGGCAGCATTTTCAAGTGCTTCCGTAAGCAAATGCTCTGCCTGAGCCAGGAGGCGTTCATCCCATACTGTGCGATAATTCTCATTTTCGATCAGCAAGTCCAAGACCGCTGAGACGCTGCGATCAAACACTGCCCCATCGCTTGGTTGCAAAGCACGTAAATGACTTAGCGCACCATCAAGTTGGGAAGCTAAACTAGCCATACTCGCTACTCCGCCTCAATCTCAATGCGAGTGATCTTTTTCTTGTCAAAGTTAGAAATGTTCCCGATTTGAATTTCGGCACCCTTATGCATCTCAGCAGGTTCAGAGTGTATCTCTGTGTCTGCTGTGACTAGAGTAACTATGCAGACTTTGCCCTCTAAACTGGCTGAAAGATCGTGGATGACAAGATACACCCGAGACTCTCTACGTCGTTCAAGAAGTTCAAAAACAAAAGTGTCGTCACCTTCGACTTTGCTAATAATGACATCATTTTGTGACAACGTACTGGAAGCGAATGCTCGTTTTGGGCCTTTAAGGAAATCGGCAAGATTGCCAAAAATTGGCTTAACCTCAAAACGATGCCGAGTTTTCGTCGGCTGATCAGCTACTACACTAGCAGTAAGCTCTGCAAATACAGCCGTTGTCGCTGCCTTAGCTAAATATTCTAGTGCCTCGATTTCAGCTTCTTGGAAGGCTATACGTGTGTCACTGTCACCCATCAATGGTAAGCCCACCCATGCTTTAGCAGCTGCGGGCAGATTTTCATCCACCAATCGTGCTACATGAACACTTCGCAGCACAGTCATCGCCCTTTCAGAGAGTTTACCTAGACAAGCTTTGAGATGAGCCTTGAGCGTAGGTGTCTCATTCCAAACTTCAACCATGAATTGATACGCCAACGGACTTTCACCTTTAGGTACTATAAGGTCAAAATCTGTAGCCGCCCATAGCATCAAAGAGATAGGTACTGTTGTTACCTGCTCGTAGCGGGCTTCTAATCCACCTGTACCTGCCAGAATTACAACTATTCTGGGTTCATCTGTGCTTGTTTCAGCCAGATCCGGTAAATTAAGGTAACTGTAGGTTGACCAAATCTGTCCAGGTTCAACCGCAGTAGGTTGGGGAGTTTTTTGATTTAATTTGTAGAAGTGAGGTGCTTGTTCGCGGGATAAACCCCGAATCACCTCTGGTACTCGCTTTGACATGATATGCTCCATGCGTCTTCGCGCACTTATCTAGTATTCTTATTCAGTGTCGGCACATAGTTCAGATAGAAGCTCAAACACCTTCTGAGCCTCCTCTTCGGTTATCTCAGCCGCGATAATGTAGTTCTGAAGGTGATTTAGATCGTTGCTGACCGTACTCTTCGATATACCCAACTGATCACTAACACCGTCAAGTGTTGGCTTATCAAAGGACAGATAAGCTCCCAGAGTTCGCTGCTGCCGCACCGATAACTGCGAATAAATACGTTGTGCAAGATCTATAAGCTCGATTGTTGAAGTTTCTTGACTAGCAGGGATTACATCAGCATAGGTTTCTGAGTTATCGTTGTCTACATCAAGTGCTTCATCTAGTGAAAATTCTTGGATGTCCAGTAAATTCAATCGATAACGAAGTGCATGAATCAGGAGATCAAAATCAACGCAACGTTCAAGGTCGCTTATAGTCTCAACTAACAGGCGTTCGAGATCGGGGGTGCTAATCAGGTGTGAAATCTTGCGACTGTTTGCATTGTATCGGGTCATAGGAGGGATGGAAGACTTATACATTGCCTGTACTACTTCTTCCAGCTGTTGAACACTTTCCCTCGATCCCCAGTCCTGAAATCCCCATAAATTGGATGATGAGCAGTTCATAAACTTCGAGTTCATTGTCAAGATTTTTCGCACGCGCCGCACAAGATTCTGCAACTCATCTTTTTTACGACGGTTTATCAAAAAATGCCTAAAGTCGCGTTGGAGTTTATGGTGGAGTTGCCCTGTAGTCTCAAGTGAAATCAGATAGTATTCAAGCCAACCAGCTTTGAGCAGTTTTTCAATTATGAAATCATGACACAAACCACTAATCGCATCTTCGTCCCAAATACTATTGGGAGAGTAAAATACAGCTGGATAGCGATGTGTCACACGTTCAACAATATTCCAAATGAAAGTGTATAAGGCATCGCCGATGCCTTCAGCTTCGTACTCTGAGGTGAATACATGAAAGTCAGGGTACTTCATCGTATACCCCCCATTTGCCTTTTAACACCATCTCTGATTTTGCGTATCCATTCATCCGATAGTCGACCTATGTATGCAAATTCGCGGAATTTCTCGGCTGCGAATTGCCTCCTATGCCCCAGCAGAATCGATCCTGCTTTTTCTAGGTCGGGTAGTATTTTTGCCGGGGTATATAGTTCATCAATGCGTTTCCCTATTTTGGTTGTTCGCGGGCACGCCATCACTGGAGGGTGATTGGGTTTGTATGACACAACGACAACCCAGGGGTGTTTTTCCCCATGTCCAAATCCTGTAACTGTATCAGGTATCCACCACATATCGCCGACACTCAATTTACTGTAAATGTGTTCTCTAAGACCTTCTTCATCTTGAGCAACTAGGAGTAACAGTTGTTTTAAATCGTTGACTTTTTTAACGGGTTGACTCACACTCCCGTCTCCTTTATGGCACTGCCTCTATTAAATAAGAACCATGAATCGCAGATTTTTTCCACGATTTGGTGATTAGAACTGTTCTGATTGTACTTGTTTTTAGTGATGTCCTCTTGGGGTTTTCTTCAGCATCCATATATTGCATGACAATTGGGCGCTGCCTCGCAGCAGCGCCGTCGTCCTACGGACGACTCGATCCCCCTCAGCCGCTAAACATGTGTAGGACACATGCTTGTGCTACAGCCGGAGTGACCCGATTTCGGAGACATCGGCGCGGCTGAGGGGGAGAGCGAGCTAAAACGCTCGCTCCTCATGCGCCGGAGGGCTTGATGTGCCGCGCTCACGCGCAGCACCGCTGAACGACCCTACGGGTGTCGTCCAGCGCGTCGGCACGGTCAACCATGCCGACCAAACGCACCTATCGTGCGTTTGTTGTCGGCAATCCTATGTGGATTGCCGACATGGAGACATGCCCAATATTCCTTACTAACCGCTCACTCTCTGTATGACATTGTTTGCTACCGCAGGCAAATCACCGATGACGATGGCGTGATGACGAGCGCGCGATAGTCCAACATAAAGAAGTTGATCGGCTATTTCAGGGCGTAAGGCTTGAAGCTCGGTCAAAATCACCACCGCGCTTTCCAACCCCTTGTAGCTGTAGATCGTACATATCCGTGCCGCCATCTGCATTTCAGTGTCGAGCTGCCAAGTAACGATAAAGTTACCAAGCTGATCATCGTTCTTCCATTGACTGCGTTTCTCGCCCGACGGAGTGAGGACGACGATTTGCTCGACTGGAACACCCTCCTCGTTGACCAAGCGGTGTAAGACCCGCTGAAGCTCACGGCGTTCAGCATTCTTATCCACCGCTGGAATGATTTCCACTGGACGACCCTGCGGACCAATACATTGAACGTCGGCATCACGAGAATAGGGTTTGAGCCGCTCATGAATGTGTTGTGTATTGCGGAGATTTTCATCCAGATACAACGGAGCATTATCCAGCGGGATATTGCTAATCTGCGTGAAAATGCGCTGGTTATCGTCGAAGAAGACGTAGAGTACACCCGTTTCGACATCCTTGAGCGTATCCAGAAGTCCAATCCACCATGTATCCTGAAAGTCCTGCCCTTCATCAACGATGATTGCATCATAGAGCAAAGTTGGATCCGCGTCAGGCGCGTGTAGGACACCAAGCGCATCCACCAGCGCATCTGGGGCGATGGCATCAAATTCATCCCAGGTGCGTGTGCGCGGCATCGGGATACGCGCACGGTTTACCATGTGTCCGACGAGGGCATGGAAGGTGAACACATCAATCTGTGGATGCTGAAGTCGTCCGCTGATCCACTTCGCCAGATTGGTGTTATAGCAGACAAACAGTACCCGCAGTCCACTCTCTGCGAGTTGGGCTGCCTTCTCAATTGCCAGCAGCGTTTTACCAGTGCCAGCTCCACCGATAATGGCGGCGCGTTTTTGATAACGCAGGATGTTGAGGATTTTGAACTGCTGTTGGGTGAGTTCTTCAATCTTACGATTTTCCTGCGCGAATAATTCTGTGATACGGGGCTGTAAACTGCGCGTTGGGACAAGTAGTTGCACCAGCGCTTCGACGGCTCGTTTGCCACCCATCCTGGAGTTGCGTGCGTCGGCGTGAGACTTCCAATAGGTGAAGATAGAAAGCACACGCCTCTCAAGATCATGCAAATGGCTTATGTCGATAAAAATATCCTGTGGGCAATCTGGACGGATGTGACCCACAACACGCGAGTCTGGTAGGGCAATCGCTGGAAACAGAGCGAAGGGGATTCCTTTGGTGCGTGGATCATCTGCCAACCAATCATGTAATGCTCTACGATTACGCTCCGCCTGTTCACACGGGTCTTTGAGTTCGTATTTTCCGCTGAACCAGCGTCCTTTCTCAATCTGAATCGCGCCGCCTTTGACTTCCATAATCAACACACCGTAATCGGGATGGGCAATGAGGAAGTCAATCTCCCCGACGGTGCCAAGTGTGCGGGCAAACCACTTGACCGCGTGCAGGACGGTGAACGTATCCGACAGCTTCTCGAAAGCGTCATACAGCGCGAGTTCTGCATCGCTGGTGGTGTCATCCGAGCCTGCACCGCGATGCACCTTACCACGATAAAAACCCTGCAAATAACCAACGGTAATTTTTCCCGAACGTTTATTCAGTTCACGGATTCCGAGTGTTGTGATCGTGAACTCGTCCTGCATACTTTCGGCATGATGCTGGCGTTTTTCCACCAGGCCCGCTTTGACAAAATGCACATCACACCATGCGAGGCGGCTGACCAGGGTGAACTGAGTGCCACTCATTTGCTGTGCCTCGGCTTCGCTGATGCCGAAGTGCTGCGCCAGCCGGAGTAGCAGTTGTGACCGGCAGAGGCTTTGTCCGTTGCTCAGAATATTCAGAAAAGGCAGCAGAAACTCATTTTGAGATGGTATAGACATGGACTCAAGCCCTCTCATTGACCTTGATGTTTCCAGTATTGATGGGCAGCTTTGAGTTCATTAGCAAAAAAGGTGAGCTTTTCCATCTCTGTCGAGCCACTAAACTTGCCTAACTCTTTAGCAAGGTTGAAGAAACCATTACTTGGGAATCCCTCGTTGGTAAACACAGTTACCACTGACAACAAGGGTCTCCCATGACTGTATTCATAAGTGGAAATTACACCGAGAA
>JAIOHN010000627.1 GCA_019912985.1 Anaerolineae bacterium
TGACTAAGCTGCCCAACGCCAAAAGCATGGCGTAAAGCGGCGCGGTTGTACTCAAAACTGCATCGCCCTGGTTGTAAACCAATCCCTGACCCTGCGCCAGATTGCGCGCATAGCGATAGGTGATGAAGCTGTCATCCAGCCGAAATTGATGCATCAAGAGCAGCCAGATTGCCAGAGAAAGTAGCAAAAGCAGGGCAGGAATAGCGTAGAATCTGTAATATTGCTTGACCAACAGCGACATTCTCCCTAAAATATCGAACGCGATTATACGACAGTTAGTCAACGAAGTCAGGAATTAATCACATGCGAAAATTAAAACGGTCTGTGTTGTATTGCCTGATCTTGCTTTGTAGTTTTGCAGTATTGCCAGTTGAAGCCGGTGACATTGAGTTAAACATTAACACCGGGTCGGATAGCACTGTCTGGTTTATTTCCGGCGAAGCTTCGCTGGTCATGAACGGATTTGACCTGACGCCGTTGGGTCTCACCTTCCCGGCGACCATCGATCGCGTGAGCATTGATGTCAATACGCCGGTTCCTGGCGCTTCCATCGATCTGCTCATCTATGAAGACAGCAACGGCGGTTCACCCATTGATGCACGGTTGGTCAGCCAGACTCGGGTAAACATCACCGAGTCCGGCCTTTTCACGTATGATTTCAGCACACCAGTAGTCATCAATCAGCCTGTTGTCTGGATTGGATTCTATCTACCTGTTGATTTTCGCTTCCTGGCGGACACATCAGGTGCATCGGTCCTCACTTACTGGGCCTGGACCTCGGGCGGACGCTTCTCTGTGAATGATTTGAGCTCGGCTCAAATTCTTGGGCCATCAGACGGCTCTGCACCTGTAAATATCAATATGGACGGTAAAGCGCGTATCACGGCAGAAATCACTGGTGCCGGTGGTTCTGGTACACAGCCCACGAACGATAGCAATTTACTGAATGCCGGGCAGAATGTTGATCGTAATATCATGATCGTTTATCCCGAGGCAGGCTGTGATACGCTCTTCCGTGATGTGGAAGACCTGCGTGTTATTTTCTCGAACCGCCTGTCATTCAACTGCCGCCTGGCCTGGGATGGGTATGCACCAGGCAACCCAAGCGGTTATCAACGCAAGCAGTTATTGTACGAAATTTATATCTTCGACGAGAACGGCAATTCCATTACGGGCGCTCTGGATGATCCCGTGACCCACTGCATCGAACCGAATTCGGCTGACCTGGAGCAGGCAGTGGTTGGGGTTGCCTTTGGCGCACCACGTAAGTGGGAAATCCTGACGACCGTCCGTTATGGTGACCTCGCCTGTGCTGAGGTAAACAAGGCTGGTTATCTCGCTTACTTTATCCCCGGCTAACGAAAGGACCTGACGGTCTCATGCGGACAAAGACCAACGAAAAACTCGTGAAGCGTAATCGAACCATCGCACAGTATCTGTTCTTTGCGAGTTTCGGTATCTTGATTGCGGCATTCATCATCAACCTGAATTTTAACCCCAACAGCACCGAATCAACGCTGATTTTAGCGCTCCCGCTGTTTTTGCTGCCGCTTGGCCTCATCGCGACTCTGGCTTCTGTCCGCATGACCAATCTTTGGGTACGACTACCACGCCCAGAACAAGCGTTAAAAGACGGTCTAAAGGGCCTGAGCAATAAAAGCGTACTCTACAATTACTATCACTTCCCAGCCCGGCATGTTTTGCTTTGCCCGCAAGGGGTTTATGCAATTACGGTACGCTATCAGGATGGCAGCTACACCGTCAAAGGCGACCGCTGGATTACTAACGGCGGCGTGTTTGATGCGTTTGTGCGCATTTTCCGCCGCGATGGGATTGGCAATCCAACCGCTGACGCCATCAACGCTGCCAAACATGTGCAAAAGTTGATTGATCCCATCGCCAGTGGGGTTACAGTGCGGCCCTTGATTGTGTTTATAGACCCGCGTGCGCAGATCACCGTAGAAGAAACCAGCATCCCCATTTTGAACGCCAACCCCAAAGAGCCGCCAAATCTGATCGACTATATGCGTGACATCCCCAAGAGCGATTACATCTCGCTCACGAATGATCAGATCGAAACATTCGAAGAAGAAACGATAAACGACTGAGCAACATGACCCGTACCCAAACGCTGGCCGTGATCATCCTGGTGATCATGGTCGGCTTCGCGCTTCGGCTCTATCAACTGGATCGGGTTTCCTTTCGCGGCGATGAGGCTTTTACAGTCCTCAATTGGGTACGGCAGCCGCTTGCCGAAACCTTAAGCGGCTCTGTTCCCACCAGCGATCCACAGCCGCCACTCGCCTATGCCCTCTTTCGAGGATGGAGCCTGGTATTCGGAGAGAGCGAGTTTAGCCTGCGGGTGCTGCCCGCACTGGCAAATATCATCGGCATTGCGGCGGTCTTCGCCCTCGGGTATCGTATTGGAGGCCGCATGATCGGGGTTATAGCGGCTGTTTTGTGGGCGCTCCATCCTTTTCTGATCTGGCACGCTCAGGATGCACGTAATTACGCAATCTGGTCGGCATGTAGCGTGACCGCCGTCTGGCTGGCACTGCGCGCCATCGAAAAGCACCGCCAGATCGACTGGATTCTATATGTCATCGTCGCAGCGATGGCGGCTTATCTCTATTATCTCGAGTTGTTTATCCTGGTCGCGCTGAATCTCTATGTTGCTTACTGGATTTTTATTGCTAAGCGCAGCAATCGCACACTGATTATCCAGTGGGTAGCCGCGCAAATCGCGATCGGGTTAATTCTTGTACCCTGGTTCTTGCAACCACGACTCCTTAGTGGGGGCGGTTATGGCGGCACCACGGGACGCTTCGACGCGCCACTCTTGCTGACGTGGTTCCTCCCAAGCCTCGTGTTTGGTCGCACCCTGCCAGATGAACTGACACAGGTTATCTGGCCCCTGCTTTTGATTTTCGTGGCTCTCGGAATCGTGCTATTGTGGCGAGCGAGACGCAATTACGTGATGCTGCTGGTGTTTTTGATCGTCATCCCAGTTGCGCTATTAGCCGTCGTTTCGACACGCTTAAATGTCTTTACACCGCGTTATGTGCTGGCAATCGTACCCGCACTGCTGCTGCTTCTGGCGGTTGTGGTGCTAAAGGTGTGGCGGTGGAACCATGTGCTCACTATAGGCCTTGTTATCGTCTTTCTTTCGATTGATGGCATGAGCCTGGCAAATTTCTATTACAATCACGACTACGCGAAGTCGAATAACTGGCGTGAGTTAGCCGGCTACCTGCACCAACACATGCAATCCGACGACCTCGTGATTCCGTCGTCGTCAGACATCGCCTTCACCCTCTACTACGACAATTTCAGCGATATTAAATACTTACCAGCCAATCCACTCCAGCCCGAGGAAGAAATCCGGCAGGTGCTGGACGATAGCCGCAACGATTATCACAGCTTCTGGGTCGTTGGTCGCACACCGCCGGATTGGCAGAATATCAGCACGCGTGATTCATGGCTGTCCGAAAACATGCAGCTCGTGAGGACCACAAACATTGACGATCTTCCGATCAACCAGTATCTGACCTGGGAAGTGCAGCCTGCGGAAATAAAAGAGACACCACTCACCGCATTCGATGATCTCGTGGAGCTGAGTGGTGTCTCGATATTATCGCCTGAGCCAGATAATAAGTTATTTATCTGGTTGTATTGGCACCCGCTAAAGGTTGCAGATACCAGTTACAAAATTTTCGTTCATCTTGTCGCAGATTCGCCAAGCGGATCAACCGTATTGGCACAAGATGACCAGTATCCGCAGGACGCTAGAATTACCACAACCAACTGGTCCGCAGCCGAGGTTTATCGCGACGTTTACCAGCTTTCGCTGGACGGTATCCCTGCGGGCCAATACACGCTGATTACCGGCCTCTACGACCCCACAAGTGGAGATCGCGTTCTGCTCGACAACGGGCAGGATTATTACATGCTGGGATTGATCGAAGTTCCTTAGCTGCCAAGCTCATCCAAACGGGCCTGCCACTTAGCAACCAGCTTGTTGTATATATCCTCCGAAAGCTCACCCATCGCCAGTTTCATATCCAGGCTGTCGATCATTGCCTGAATTTCCTCTTTCGACTGTGGCGATGATGTTGGCTGCGCGCTGGTTTGCTGAGGGGCATTCCCC
>JAIOHN010000628.1 GCA_019912985.1 Anaerolineae bacterium
CCTGGGCAAAGACGGTGTGGAATTCAAGGCTGAGCCGCGCGCCTACCAGATCGTCGGTGATGATGCACGGGTGGAGCCTGCGGGGCCAGAGGATTTTGACACAGAATGGTACGCGTTAATCCTGGGCCTGAAAGTGGTCGACAGCCTGGATGAGGCGATTGAACATATCCGACAGCACAGCACACAGCATTCGGATGGCATCCTGACGGAGAATATGGACGACGCCAACCACTTTCTGGATGAAGTCGATTCCGCAGCCGTCTATGTGAACGCCAGCACACGCTTTACCGATGGCAGCGCGTTGGGCCTGGGGGCGGAGATTGCCATCAGCACCCAGAAATTGCACGCACGCGGGCCGATGGCGTTGCAGGAACTCACCACTTACAAGTGGATTATCATCGGAAATGGGCACGTCCGGCCTTAAAATCCATTGTTTCCTGTGAACGTTTGACCTACAATTGCTATGTAGTGTCACAATTAACTCAATCAGGAAGTCACATGACCCGTATCTTACTGCTGGAAGATAATGCTGATATGCTCAATATGTTAGCACAAGTCCTCGAATGGGGAGGGTACGAGGTCATTCCCGGACGCAGCGGGCAGGTTGGGATCGCCGTACTCGAAGAAGGGACCCGAATCCCTGACATCATCATCACCGACCTGTTAATGCCAGAAATGGGCGGACTGGAATTTCTGGATCACGTGCGCAACCACCCCGACTGGGTGGAACTGCCCGTGATTATCATGAGCGCCCATTCCTCGAGCCAGGACAGGCAAGAAGCGATGGAGCATGGCGCGGATGACTTCCTGGTGAAGCCTTTTAATTTAGAAGATTTTAAAGATATTCTTGCGAAATGGGAACAACGTTGAGGCATGCCCAAAACGCTGATTATTCTTAATCCCCACGCTGCCGGGGGTCTGGCTGGTCGCCTGTGGCAGCAGATCGAACCGCTTTTATGGCAAAACCTGGGTGATCTGGTCATCGCCGTCACTGAAAAACCGGACGAAGTACCACTGCATCTCGACAAGGCTTATGAAAGCGGCCTGACCCGCGTAATTTCTATCGGCGGTGACGGGACCAATCACGCGTTGGTCAACGGACTGGCACGACTCAACGAGGAATATCCAGACGGTCCGCGCATGGTCTACGGTATTTTGCCCGTCGGCACCGGTCGCGACTGGGCGCGCAGCCAGGGAATCCCCTTAAATCCCGAAGAAGCAGCCCACTGGATCGCCACAGCGGAGCCGCGCCCAACGGATATTGGGTTGCTCACCTATGACCACCGCCGCGAACACTTCCTTAATATCGCCAGCGCTGGCCTGAGCGGAGAGATCGACCGGCGGGTCAACCAGACTCAGGTTCGGCGTCCGTGGACTTTCCTCAAGGCGACAGTCGCCACCCTGCTCACCCACACTGCGCAAGCAGTGCAAGTCACAGTCGACGATGAGCAATGGTATGAGGGCGATGCCTACCTGGTGGCAGTCGCCAACGGCACCACTTTCGGTCATGGTATGAAGATCGCCCCGGACGCCCGCGTGGATGATGGTCTTTTCGATGTGGTGTTGATCGAGGGGATGCCGCGTCTGGAGGCCGTGGCAGCATTGCGTCGTCTGTATGACGCCAGCCATCTCACTCACCCTGGGGTACATCTGCGGCGCGGCCAGCAAGTGCGCATCACCAGCCCTATTCACTCATTGGGGCTGGATCTTGATGGCGAACACGCAGAGGGCAACAACCTGACCTTTACCGTTCGTCCCGGTCTGCTGCCGATCCTGTCATAAAAAAGGACGTCCCGCTTGGGACGCCCTTCAAAGTCACTTGTTTATGGATGTTTAGTAAGCAGTCCAGCCACCATCCACAACCCAGGCAGCCCCATTCACGAAGCGCGCCTCATCCGAGACCAACAGCAGCGCCACCGCTGCAATATCCTCGGGCTTGCCTGCCGGGCCAATATTGCCCGCACCGGTTTGCATCCGCTGCAAACCCCACTCGTGCGGCGCACCACCCAGACCAATCGCGGTTTCAACACCGCCAGGGCAAATGGCGTTGCAGCGAATCCCCTGCGGTCCGTACATATAGCCGGTATTACGGGTCAGACCAATCAGCGCATGTTTGGATGTAGTATAGGCTGCGCCGGCCCTGCCACCCTGCACACCACCGATTGAGGCAATATTCAGGATGGTGCCGCCACCCTGTTCCAACATGATAGGGATCGCTTTACGCATCGCATAGAACGGGCCATCGAGGTTGACACCCAGGATACGCCGCCAGAGATCGTTGGAGACATCCGTAATCGGTGTCATCGCGTCCATGATACCGGCGTTATTGACCAGAATATCCAGGCGGCCATAGGTATCAACCGCGTGATTGATCATCGCATCGGTATCAGCTTCTTTCGAAACATCGACCAACACGCCACTGGCAGTGCCGCCAGCTGATTGAATCGCCTGGACAACGTCGTCTACTCGCTCCTGCACAATATCGGTCACCACGACTTTCGCGCCTTCAGAGGCAAACAACTCTGCCATCGCGCGCCCCATACCAGAGCCAGCACCAGTCACAATCGCTACTTTATCAGCAAGTCGCATCAGATTTCCTTTCATACGAACCCGTAAATGCGTCAGAAAAATGAATACGAACAGAGGCGTAAATTGTCATAATTTTGTGATTTCACACAGCGTATCATGCTTCCAGGAAAGTATGAGTAACATTAATCAGGGTAAAGACGTGATTTTTCGCTTATCCAATGTAGCCTGCGTCAACAGAAAATCGCCCGTAAAATTATCCCTGCCAAGGCACTACGCTTGCGCATTTTTACTGCTATACTTGGCCCTATGCGTCGATTCCTGATTTCGCTCCTTCTTCTACTCGCCGGGTGTAGTGGTGGTACGGTGGTCTTTGCACCTACCCCACCGCCGCCCGATCTTTCCCCACTGCGTTATGAGCATCCCAGCGGGGCGTTTTCGCTGGTGGTGCCGCGCACCTGGCCGGTATATGATCGCAATACCACGACCCTTGCCAGCGCCGCTTTTTCCCTGCCAAACAACGATCACCCGGCGCTGACCATCGCCGTGATTAACCTGGGCGAAACGCTGACTCCGCAGGATTTTGATGACCTGCTGGAACAGTATCAGACCAACATCCGCCCGGACATCAACCGTTACACTGAGCAGGACCGGCAGGCGATGGGCGATGGCAGCTGGCGTGCCAGCGGGCTGCGCCAGGGCGCTGGCGGCGACACTGAGCAGGTCAACACCTTCTTTGAGCAGGCCGATGGCTTTATCGGTGTGATCGATGTGGTGCTGCCGGACGATGAGACACAGCGCACGGCGCTGCAAGACAGCATCAACTCGTTTGAGATCAACAGCGGGGCGGAATTACAACCCTCGGCGTTGTCGGTGCTGGTTTCGATTGCCAGTACCGAACTGGACATCGTTCATATCGAGCACTGGACCACCCCGGCAGGCGTCTTTTTCATCACAGGCGAAGTCGCCAATTATGGCGCTGTCCCCGTGGTCGATTTGCCAATTGAAGCTACCCTGTTCTCCGAGGATGGCTTGCCAGTAGCGGATGCGTTGGATGTGCCGATGGGCTACGCAGTGATGCCGGGCGAGTTTATGCCGTTCAGTCTGCGCTTCGGACAGGGGCAGCCCGGACTCAGCGCCAATTACAGCCTCAAACTCGGCGGCGAGGCGTGGCAAAACCAACCGAATACCGTCATTTATGGCGCTGAAAATCTGAGCTGGACCGATGAATCGAATTATAATGAGCGCGATGAGCTGGTCATCAGCGGCACGATCACCAACAACAGCGACCGCGTGACTCGCACCCCGCGCGCCGTGGTCACGGTGTTTGGCGAAACCGGGAATGTCGTCGCCGCGCGCTTCACGGATCTCGCGGACGACATCGGGCCAGGGGCTTCCGTGCCTTTTGAAATCGTCGTGCCGGAACTTGGCGGCGAACCGCTGCAATACATCGTGACGGTTCAGGCGCTGCCATGACCATCACGCACATTTTCTTCGATCTTCACCGCACGCTGGTGGATAGTAAACGACTTACGGCCTGCTATGCCGAGCAATTAGGCCAGGTGATGGCGCAGCGCTACGGCGGCAGCCCGCACCAATGGACACAGGCCAACCTCCGCATCCTGGCGGACTGGGATAGTTATTTCGCCGACCTGAACATTGACGAAGATATTCACGACCGATGGGAAGGCGAGCTGCGTGTGACCCGCGCCCTGTTCCGGCTGACGAACACCCTCGAACCACCGCTGAAGGAAATAGAACGGTTATCATGGGAGCTGCCCGAACTCGCCACACAGGACTGTGACGCGCTTTATCCAGATTGCAAGCCGCTGCTCAAGCGGCTGTCTGCTGCCGGTTATACACTCGGCATTTGCTCCGGGGCGATCCAGGCACAAATTCGCGGTACGCTGCGCGGCGGTGGTGTGCTGGACTATTTCGCTGGACCGCTGATCGGGCCAGACATCACCGAATATATCTTCCGTGATGAACACTTTTATACGATTGCGGCGCACAAAGCAGGCGTAACTCCCTCGGCTTGCATGGCTGTGGATGACCTGGCGCAGAACCTGATCGGCGCGAAAGCGGCGGGCATGACGACGGTGCAGATTTGTCGCGAAGGGCCACCCTTATCATCACCAGCGGATCTGGTGCTGGAAGGCGACCTCAACGGCCTGTGCAGTTATCTTGGGATTGCTGAATGATCGAAGTGAATATTCCAGGGCGCAGCGCTCTGCGGCTGGCCTATGTGGTGTTTGATGTCAACGGCACACTGGCTGTGGATGGTGTTCTGGTGCCGGGTGTGAAAGAACGGCTTGCTCTACTGGGTCAACAGGTCGAAATTCATCTGCTCACCGCCGATACGCACGGCCAACAGGCGGCGATTGATGCCGAACTGGGCCTGACCGCCACCATCATTCAGCATGGCACGACCGAAAAAGGCGGCTATGTCCTCAATCTGGGAGCGGATCATGTCGCGGCAATCGGCAACGGCGCGAACGATACTGCCATGTTCAACGCCGCTGCCCTGCGGATTGCGGTCTTAGGCCAGGAAGGCTTATACGCCGATCTGCTCAAAAGCGCCGATGTACTGGTACGCGACATCAACGACGCGCTTGACCTGCTGCTCAATCCCCGCCGCCTTGTGGCGACCCTGCGGCGCTGAACGCCGCTACGCGCCCAGCGCACTCACTGCTGCGAACAACTCCAATAATTCTGGCGGTGTGTAACCATCCTGGGCGTTAATCATGCGGCTGCCCCCATCCTGCTCGACAGTGATCCGGTAACGGTAAATATCCTCGCCAGCGCCCGGCACTGTGAACTGCCCTTGCAGCCCAAAGAAGTTCAATTCCCTGAGCATATTCTCCAGTTCCATCAACTGGGTTTCGGAAACAGTCGATTCCACCCCATTGCGCACCACACGCCCATCGCCATACACCTCGATAGTGAGGGTGGTATTGTTCGGGCCGCCGGTCTGCTCAAAGATCATGCTGTCGAAGCGGCCTTCCGGTGCGAGTGCTTCCTCGGTTGCCGGGGCCTGAATGGTACCCGGCAGCGGCAGCGCGATGTTCGCCGCCACCAGCGGATCTTCCGTGCCTTCGGCGCTGATTTCGGGCGTGCCATCAGCAGGGGTATCCACGGTGTTTGTTTCGGCGGTCGGCGCGGCGACATCGGCAGGTGTGGCCTCGTCTACCGGCGGCGTATCCGCCGTTGGGTTATCGCAAGCGGCCAGGATCAGGATCAGACTTAAAAGGAAAACCAGAGCATAGCGCATAGACATATCCTTTCACGTATCCTCTTTTAGTGTCAGCGCGAAGTGAGTGAATGACAAGGGGATAATTGTATGAGTGCTGTGAGAAACCTTGTCTCGCCCTATCCGTATAAGACTATAGACACATTCGCTATATGGAGGACCACATGATTATCACCACCACACCGACCATTGAAGGCAAAGCCATCAAAGAATACAAAGGGATCGTCAGCGGCGAGGCGATTATGGGCGCGAACCTGTTCAAGGATGTGTTTGCGGGTATCCGTGACGTGATCGGCGGACGTTCAGAAGTTTACGAGCGGGAGCTGCGCAAGGCTAAAGACATCGCGCTGGAAGAGATGGGCTATTACGCACAACAACTGGGCGCGAATGCCATCGTTGGCGTGGATCTGGACTATGAAACCATCGGCCAGAACGGCAGCATGTTGATGGTCAGCGCCAGCGGCACAGCGGTCGTTATTGAGTAGTCGCTGCGGCGGTGTCACCAACACGACCCCGGAGCAGCACCTGAGCGATCCGCTGGATGCTCAGCGCCGCCAGCAGCGCATCAATCGGAATCAGCACCATATAATAACGCTGCCAGGGCAGCGGGTTGACCAGCGCAAAAGCCAACGTCACCAGCAGCCAGGGCAGCATCCCTAATGCCTGTTCCCAGGTGATGCGTGCAGGTCGCCAGCGCGGCACTATGATGACTACCAGCCCGAATCCAGCCAACAGCGTCAGAAGCCCGCCGAGCAGCGGACCAGCCTGCAACCCGCTGAGCGGTGAGGCCATATAGCGCTCAACCTCGCGCGTGATCGGGTCATAGCCCGCCCATGAGGCGGCCTCATAGTGCGCTAAAGGTTGGATAAAAGGCTGGGTGATAATTTGTGTGATGCGCTCACCTAACGGCAATGGAGCCAGCGGTTCGGCCATCACCTGAATATCGAGCAGTTCACCCCGCACCGCGACCAAATCTTGCAGGCGCGCCAGCGGGTTATTCCACAGCGCGGGTGACAGCGCGATAAACAGCGCCAGCGCCAGCAGGCCGCTCACCGCCAGCTTGACCAATGTCTCCGCCAGCGCTGACCACTGCCGACGCACCAGTGCCGCGACCAGCACCCAGCCATAAGCCCCGGCAACGAATACAAGCCCGCTGTGTTTGCTGGCGAGCGCCAGCCCGGCGGCGAGAGTCAGCCCCAGCCACCAACCCCACAGGCCATCTCGCCCCTGTCTACGGCTGATAATGATCGCCAGCAGCAGTGCCAGCAGGCCAAACAACAGCATCGAGCCTTCCATCATAGCCCGGCGGCCATTGAGCAGAATGACCGGATTCAACGTATAAAGTGCGCTGGTGAGATAGGCCAACGGCCTGCCACCAAGCTGCCAGCCAATCGCAAACATGACAGCGCTGCTCAGCGCAAGAAACAGCGTGGACGAAGCACGTGCGGCCAGCATCATGCCTTCGGATGGGCGATGACCGGTATCCACATTGGTTTGATAATCCAGGCCCCAGTCCCAACCGGGAATTGGCGGCAGATCACCGGTCGTGAACCCGGCCAGATGCCAGCTCAGGCCGATGGCATAGCGGTTGATCGAGCCATTGAGGATGCGAAGCTGCGGCGGGGTATCGACGTAATAGGGCGGCCCAACCATTAAGCCCAGCGGGTCGCGTTCAATAAAGGCGCGCGCGTAGTCCTCGCTCATGTAAATCTGCATGGCTTCGTCGCCATGAAAGGTCGCCAATGGCATCCCGGCGATCACATAGATCGCCAGTGCGGCTAACCAGATTGCATCCAGCCAGGCTGTCCGAGAAAGTTTCATAAGAGGGAAATTGAATCTTTAGAGGAGGGCCAGGAATTCTTCAACCGTTAACCAATTCAACGTTGTCATACTCACCAGGGATCGTTAAGCCATCTTGTTCCAATGCTTCAATGTAGACTTCAATCGCTTCACGAATGCGATTGAGAGCATCCTCGCGCGTTTCGCCAAAGCTGTTGCATCCAGGAAGGGAAGGCACTTCGGCGATCCAAATTCCATCTTCGTCTGTGTAAAGCAGGACATTCCTTGATATTTTCTCACTCATCGCTGATAACTCTTATCGGCTATTTGCTCAAATCGCCACCTGATGCGCGTGGCGGATAAAATCCTGCTGAAGCAGCTCATTCATGACCGCTTCGGGCAGCGGTTGGTCGAGCGTCAGCACCGTCAGGGTATGCCCGCCGGGATGCGCACGTCCCGTTTGCCAGCTTGCGATATTGACATCGTTGTTCGCCAGCAGTGTACCGACCCGGCCAATCACGCCCGGTTGGTCAAAGCTGCCCATAATCAGCAGGTGGCCCTCTGGCACGAAGTTCATGCGGTACTCGTTGATCTGGACGATATGCGGCTCTTTGCGGTCCAGCAGCGTGCCGCCCATGACGATTTCCTCATCATCTTCCAGCGTCACCTGACAGGAAACGAGGTTGGTATACTCACCGGTCTTCAGTCCTTTGGTCTGCATAATCTGCAAACCACGCTCAGCCGCCAGCACCGGGGCGTTGATGTAGTTCACTTTATCGCCCAATACCGGCGCGAGGATGCCCTTGAGCAGCGCGACCGTCAGCGGCTTGACCAACCCGGCCACTTCCTCGCCACGGTACTCGACCTCCACCCGGCGGATAGGATTGCGTGCCAGCGTGTGCAGCACAGCCCCCACGCACTCGGCTAATCGCATGTAAGGCCGGGTAGTTTCAAAATCGACGCCGCTGATAAACGGCAGATTGACCGCATTGCGATAATCGACACCGTGCAATGCATCAACCACCTGCTGCACAATCTGCGCGGATAAGTCCTGCATGGCTTCCTGGGTGTTATCGCCGATATGCGGGGTGTGAATCACATTATCAAGGCCAATCAGCGGGCTGTTATATGGCGGCTCCTCCGGGTAAACATCGACACCTACCCCGGCCAGATGACCGTCTTTCAGCGCCTGCGCCACGGCCTCTTCGTTCCAAATCGTCCCATGCGAGGTATTTAGCAGACGCGCACCGGGCTTCATCTGCTCGATGAAAGCCGCATTGACCATGCCACGGGTTTCGTTGGTGACTGGCACATGGATGCTGATAAAATCGCTGCGCTGGAGCAGTTCGCGCTGGCTCACCAGCAGCACCCGGTCATCGTTGAGCTGTTCCTCGGTAATATAAGGGTCGTAAGCCAACACCGTCATCCCGAAAGCCAGACAGCGCTGCGCGACCACCTGCCCGACTCGCCCCAGGCCAACCAGCCCGATGGTCTTGCCAAACAACTGGGTCCCGGCTTGCCGTTTGCGGTCCAGCAGCCACCAGCCTTCTTTCAAACTGTCGTGTACCACCACCAGCTTGCGGCTGAGGGCCAGCATCAGTGTCATGGCGTGTTCACCAGCGGCAATCGCGCTGGAACCCGGCGTGTGCATCACGATAATGCCGCGCTCAGTCGCTGCTTCCAGA
>JAIOHN010000629.1 GCA_019912985.1 Anaerolineae bacterium
TTCCAGGTCAACCGGAGTCAACAGCCGTTTGCTGCGGATTTGACCACGCACATCCAGACCCATCGCCGCCAACCGCGCCAGCACCCGGTCACCATAGGCTTCGGCCTGCGCGGTCCAGTCAAAACGCGAATCGAGCGCGGGCGCATTAACCAGCACAAACCAGTTCTCGCAGCCCGGCGGCGCATCATGCGGGTCAGATTTTGACGTAATCGCGATATAAATGGTCGGTTCATCCGGCGGCTTGCCCTGCTCGAAAATCGCCTTAAACTCTGCCGGATAATCCGACGAAAAGAAGATATTGTGATGGGCAAGTTGTGGATGCTGGCCTTCAATCCCAAGCAGCATGATAAAACCGGAACACGAAGGTTCAACCTCTGGGCGCGGCGATAGGCCGGGCAGCAGTCGTTCATAGACAGTCGCCACATCGACATTGGCGATCACCGCCTGTGCTGACATGGTCGTACCATCGGCCAGCGTCACTCCCTGCACACGTGCATGGGCATCGGTGTTAATCTGGCGTACCGGGCAGCCGGTACGAATATCAACACCCAGTTCGCGCGCCAACCGTGCCAGCGCCTCCGCAATCCGGTAAACGCCGCCCTGTGGATACCATACGCCACCGGTCATCTCCACATGCGCGATGACGTTGAGTGTCGCAGGCGCGCGGTAGGGACTTGCACCCACATAAGTTGCAAAACGACCTAAGAGCTGGCGCAGATGCGGCGACCGCACAAAGCTCTTGATCGCGCCATCCATCGTGCGCCAGGCATCCACCTTCAATGCATCCAGCGGCGAGACACGGGCGAAGCTGCGCAGAGTCGGCGGCTGATCATAAATAAAAACCGGCCCGGTGATACGATGCAGTCGGGCCGCGTAGGCCAGATACGCCAGATAGCCTTCAACATCACGCCCGTCCAGCGCCTCGATCTGTGCGGCCATTTTCGACAAATCGCGGCTGGCATCCAGCACCACACCATCAGGATAAAAATAGCGGGTCAGCGGTTCCATTGGCAGCAGGGTGAGGTAATCCTCTAGTTTGCGCCCAGCAGCAGCGAATAAATCCTCCAGAACAGGCCGCATGGTGATGACAGAAGGCCCGGTATCCCAGCGAAAGCCATCCGCGCAAACCTGCGACATTTTCCCGCCCACGGTGCTGTTTTGTTCAAGCAGTGTCACCGATTGCCCGGCGGCGGCCAGCCGGATTGCCGCGCTCAAGCCACCAATTCCCCCGCCAATCACCACCACCGGATCAGGCATTCTGGCGCTCCGTACTGCGCTGACGGGGCAAAGAGATAGGCGGGCGTGTTTTGCCGATCATCCGCCCTTTCCAGCGTGGCCCGCCATAGCGCACCTGCCACCATGCCGATTGTGCGGCGATCATAGTCATCAACAGCACTGACACGGGCATCCAGCATGCATCGCGCAGCCGCTGCCCGGTCGCGGCTGCGCTCAGCATTCGCGTTCCTACCCCTAGAATGACCAGTAGCAGCGCCCACAAGCCGCCGCCAAGCACCAGCCATCCCCACGGGGCGACGAATACCAGCCAGTGAAACAGCGTTGAAAACGCAAGAAACGGCAGGCTGTTGCCATGCCCGGCAAGGATATTTTTGGCAAAACCCGCCCGCACCTCATCCCAGTTGTGATACATGCGGCAGGCGATTTCGCCCGCACCATCCGCCATGCGCAGTCGCAAGCCCTGCGCTTTGATCCGGCGTGCAAAGGCGACATCCTCAACGATGTGGTCGCGCACCGCCGCATGACCACCCACCTGCATATAAGCATGATGGCGAAACACCAGACACTGTCCGTTCGCGGCGGCAAACACTGGCCAGCGCCTGTGATGCACCAGCGGCAGCGGCAAATAAGCGAAAATTGCCAACGCCATCAACGGCACGACCAACCGTTCCGTCCAGGTTTCCGTCTGCTGCGTCGGCCAGATAGTGAGCAAATTGGCACGAGTTGCCTGCATGTGTGCGACCAGCTTCGCCAGCGCATCCGGCGACCACATGACATCGGCATCAGTAAATACCAATAGTTCGCCGCTCGCAGCCTGACTCAACTGGTGGCAGGCCCAGTTCTTGCCCAACCAGCCTTCCGGCAGGACTGAGCCGGAAAGCACCCGCAGCCGTGCATCACCTGCCCCGGCAGCCAGTGCCAGCGCCGCTGTGCCATCGGTCGATTGGTCATCCAGCAGCAGCACTTCAAAATGCGGATAGGTTTGGGCCAGCAAATCGCGCACCGTGCGCTCAATCACTGTCGCTTCGTTGCGTGCTGGAATCAGAATCGAGACAAAGGGCTGGCTAGCTTGCGATGCGGGCTGTGTGCGGTTCAGGCGGGGAAACACCAGCGTGTTCAAAATCGCCGTCAGGGCGAAAACAATCAATACACATGTCACGAGGATCATAATCAGTGCCATGGCAGCACTAGACTCCGGTACCAGGGGCGCAGGGACGGCAGTTGGGTCAATTCCGCACGATGCTTCCACAGGGTCAGCAGGAAATGACCGCCCCACACCGCCAGCCACAGACCATCACTGCCCGTCAGCAGCAGATAAGCCAGCACACTCAATGCCATCAACACCACTGCCCAGGCGCTCTCGTTGATGAAGATAAACCAGAAGCCAAGCAACAGGCCGCCCACAGTGGGAATTTCCCAAATGGTCAGCCCACACCACACACCACCGATGCAGGCCAGCGCTTTCCCGCCTTTGAAGCCGAGCAGCGGCGAAAATGCATGACCCAGCGGTGGTGCCATTGCCACCAACCACAGCGAACCATCATCCAGGCGCAGCACAAACTGGGCTACCGCCACGGGAATCGCACCTTTGAGAAAATCCAGCAGGAAGGCTATTGCTGCCCATTTGATACCGCCCGCCTTCAGGACATTGGTTGCGCCAGGATTGCCATCGCCGACCTGCCGAATATCCTGCCGCAGCGCCAGCCGCCCCACCCATAACGAGAACGGGAGCGCCCCTGCGCAAAACCCAAGCACAGTTATCACCACAGCGTCCATTGCGACCTCTGCGACCACACCACTGCCAGCAGCACCAGCCCCATCCCGATAAAACCCACCAGCGCCGGTCCCGGTTGATTCCAGAACAACGCCTGCCCGATCGTCTGGAAAATCCACACAATGCCATAAATGAGGAGCATCGGCAGCAGCGAAATGGAGCCTGGACGCGCGACCCACGTCACCAACGCCGCCACCAGCAGCCAACCCAGATAATTCGTCCATGGTACGCCAAAGTAGCCGCCAGGCTCCGCCCAAACCCAGAAGCCCCAGGCCACTTTCTGTGGGTCCAGAAACAGATCCCACGCCGTCAGCGCCACCGCGCTCACTACGATAAACGCCAGTCGTCGCTCACGGCCCACAATCGCCTGCGCCACTGCCCAGGCCGGTGGCAGCATCATAAACCACGCCAGCGGAATCAACAGCGGCACCCCCAGGATTTGCGGTTGCAGCGCTTCAGTATAGCGATAATCACCGAATGGAATGCCTGTCCGTGAGCCGAGAATCTCCGCCAATGTGGTCAACATTGCGACCACTATCAGCGTCCGTAACGTGCGCTGCCAGCCCCAATCACCCACCAGAATGGCGAAAACAGCCATCACCTGAAACAGCGATACACCCACCACACCCCAGGTCACGGCTCCCTCACCCCATATCCAGCGGGCAATGGGCAGGGCAATCATCGCCAGCACCCAAACACCAATCACACCAATACGGATAACCTGTGATCGGTTTAGGCTCGGAAGCAAGAAAGCGTGGTGTGTTCGAATCATTTGCCAATCAATTTCTGAGTATCGCCGTAAACTTCCAACCCGGCGTTTAGTCCGTTACCCTCATAGATCACCCGGCGAGAGTGACGGTCGCTCAATCGCACCGCCACACTCGATTGCATGGTCTCATGAACACGCCTGTGCATTTCAGTGCGAATAGGCGCTTTCAGCAGTCCTCCCTCGGCATGGTCGGCTTGCAGTTCCAACCGGTAATGCGAATCGACCAGTGTCCAATTCACTGCCTCACTGCTCACACTCAGATGTTCCACCTTTGCCCCGGTGTAAGTCGCAAAGCGGTAGAGATGCTTCTGATGCCATAGGCCGACAATAAAGCCAGGAAAAGTGTAACCACGCCAGGGAATCACCGCAATTGAGCCGGTGAATGAAGTCCCTGTTTCTTCGAAGTGATTCGATTGCATCCAGATATAAGCTTCGGGGAATGCCTGGCCCCAGTCTTTTTCGATGTAGCCGCGCCCATGGGTGAAATCGACCGTCAGGCCATCGACCGTCAGTATCCCCTCAAGCGTATGATCGAAACTGACCACACCGTGATAACACTCCATGAACGGCAACCAACCATACCAGCCCATAACACCAGGAGAAGTTAATCGCACCGGCCAGGGTGTCACTCCCTCAAAGTGCAGCGTACCCTGAAGCGTGCGTTCGCCATCAGCAATGTCAAGCGAAATTGTGTCGGCGCAAAAGCGATTGGGGCCGACGCACACTTCAAAGCTATCGTCTTGCGCCTGAAAGGCTTCTACAGGGTATTGATGATAAGACGCGGTGCCGAGTGTCCCATCCAACACCTGGACAAAGGCATGATCATGATGCGGATCCTGGCCCCGGAAGATGCCCGGAATCACCGCGTAACGGTGCTTCGCCGTGGGATCAACCAGCTTGTAATACCAGCCCTCAAAAAACGGTCTCTGTTTCCCACGCCCGTGATAGCGCTCGGGGTGCAGCACGCTTTCGATATAGCGTCGAATCACGAACACCTCTGCTCATGTGCAATTGTTCATATCAGGATGCGATTAGTCTAACATCAGTTGAGGATTACTTTGAGGAATACTCAGTAGGGCCTCATACAGTGTTTAGCTGGCCTTCAGGTGCGCGGTCCGGCAGCCAGCGCAAAGCCAGCATAAAGAGACCGAACATCAGCAGCACATTGGCCCCATACACGCCGCGATAGCCCAAGGCCATCGCAATGGCCGCACCAGTCAGCGGCGCAACTGCTCGCGCACCGGACACAATCGAGTTATCAAGGCCATAAACTGCGCCTTCTTCGCCCGGTTCGGTATATTGCGCCAGCAGCGCACTCGGCGATGCCACCAATCCACCCATCGCGATACCAACCAGTGCGTGCAGCATCAATAACTGCCAGGTCTGCGCCACCATCGTCAGCGGCAGATAGCACAACAGCGCCCCCAATGACGAACCAAGCACCACCTTTCGATGGCCGATGCGGTCACCCAACCTGCCCAGGTAAATAGCGCTGATTGTCGCCGCGCCCGATTCAATTCCCACCACGAGTCCGGTAAAGGAACTCACGCCTGCTTCGCTAGACATCAGCAGTAAGACCAGAAAGGGTAAAATCGGTGTGAGCATGGAACGGCATAAACTGGTCATGAAGCGCAGGCAAAAGGTGGGAATCACCCCAGCCATAGAAAGCACGTGCCGCCACTCATTCATAAAACTGCTGCGGGCGATGGCACTCACGCCGTTTTCTTTGTCGAAGTGCTCCTCAACTCCAAACAGCACCAGCACACCAGAAAGCAGCAGCAGTCCGGCAGTGACGATGAAGGGCATGTGAAAGCCGAAGGCATCCGCCAGCGCGCCGCCAATCAGTGGCCCCAGCGCGATACCGCCCCATTGCCCTACCTGGAGCGTCCCCATTGCAAAGCCCATCCGTTCGCGCGGCGCGGTCGCTGCCACCAGTGAATTAGCCGCAGAGACAGTGCCGGTAATAAAGCCCTGGATTGCCCGCAGCAGGACAAGTTGCTCAGCGGATTGGACGAAGGCCATCAGCAGCACGATCACCGCGCCGCCAAACATCGCCCGCTCGACCATCAGCTTGCGCCCGTAGCGATCAGCCATCGTCCCCCAGATGGGACTGGCGATCATCATGGTGATCGCCTGAGAGGAAAACACCATGCCCGACCAGAATTCAATACTCAGCCCGGTGGTGGTCCCTAAGTCTGCGATGTAAAGCGGCAAAAAGGGGAAAATAATGGAAAACCCAACTGCGGAGAACAGTTGGGCAACAAACATAATCGCCAGTGTGCGTCGCCAGCTGGTGGTCATAAACTCACAAAAAATCCGAACAGTAACAATTCTGTTCTAACATGCGGGCCGCAGAATGTATAGACCCAGGCGGACCTACCGAACCTGTGCAACCGCTTCGTGCAGCAGCGCCCCCAGGCGACGAATCCCTTCTTCGATGCGATCTGGTTGGGCATTGGAGAAGTTGACGCGGAAGGTGTTGGCACCACTGCCATCCACGTGAAAATCCGCACCGGGGACAAAGGCGACCTTATGCCGCACCGCTTCATCCAACAATTCCAGCGCGTCCAGATACTCCGGCATCGTCACCATCAGGAACAGCCCACCATCGGGCTTCGACCAGGTCACGCCTTCCGGGAAGTAACGTTCCATCGCCGCCAGCATCACATCACGACGCTCGCGGTACACATCGCATAACTGCGGGATATGTTCTTCCAGAAAGCCATCTTTGGCCGTTTCATAAGCAATAAACTGATCGAGCGTGCTGGTATGGAGATCGACCGACTGCTTGGCCTGCACCAGCTTATCAATGACCGGAGAGGCCGCCACCACCCAGCCCAGCCGCAGTCCTGGTGTCAGAATTTTGGAGAATGTGCCGACATAAATCACATGCCCACTCTCAATCCCGCCGCTGCGCTGTGCATCCAGCTCAAGCAATGTTGGCAGCGGTTCACCGCTGTAACGCAGTTCACCATAGGGATTGTCCTCCACCAGCGGGATATCATACTTGGCAAGCAGCTCGACCAATTGTTTGCGGCGCGGCAAACTGAGCGTGGTACCGGATGGATTCTGGAAATTGGGGACGATATATACCAGCTTGGGGTTGCGCTGAAGCAGCGGTTCCAGCGCGTCAATAATCGCGCCATCGCCGTCTGTTGGCACAGGGATATATTCGAGATCATACGACCGCAACGCCATCAACATCCCCACATAAGATGGGTTCTCAATGACAATCGGATCACCCTCATCCATCATGATCCGCGCAGTCAGATCAAGTCCCTGCTGGGAGCCAGTCGTCATCAGAACATTGTCGATGCTGACCTCAAAACCCAAGCGGTCGGCAATCAACTGGCGCAGTTCGGGCATCCCTTCGGTCGTGCTGTATTGCAGTGCTTCAACACCGCGTTCGTTGATTACTACATCCGCTGCCTGCTGAACGCGCGCAACGGGGAAAAATTCGGGTGCAGGTAGGCCACCAGCAAATGAGATGACATCCGGCTGAGCCGTAAGTTTGAGGATCTCACGAACGGTGGAGCGCTTCATGAGTGTCGTGCGCTGGGCAAAGCGGTTTTTCCAATCCATACGTCGTTTTCCTAATCATGCTGAGCGTATGGCTAGTATAGCCGGGAATGCCTGGCGGGTTAATGTGGCAATAATGCCATTCGGGGCAAAGGCTCAGTCTGGCACCTGGCGTGCATGAAGCACATCAAACACGAATAACATCACACCTTGCAGCATAATACCGCGTCCTATACCGCGCCAGAACAGTTTATCCTGGCCTCGGTTCCGTGCCAGCCAGCCACCACCGGTCACATAAAGCACATCCAGAAACGCGTTCAACCACAGAATTCGGCGTAAGTTCTGCGCTTCTCGCTGCTGCACAGCGGCATCATAGGGGTTGTCCAGCGCATCGAATCGCCGCTGTGTAAACCAGGAACCCCCAAAACTGATTGCCAGATTAATCACACTCCAGCCGATATTCTGACTACCAAAGCCGCGCCAGAAAGTTGAACCACGTTGCAATAACAACCCGACCAACAGGTTGAGTATATTCCAGTTCATCAAACGACTGGCAAGCTGATTATTAAATTGCCAGATATTCATGAGAGCGTAACCTCTTTCTGGTCGGCGATCTTGCGATTCACCAGAAACGGCAGCCAGCGTCCAACTGCTGCGGGAACACGCTGGTGACTTTCCGCCGCCAGCACCAGAGTAACCCCGAAAACGATCAGGACATTGGTGATCAGGAAAAAGACAAATTCTTCAATGGGCAGGATGTTGCCAAGCAGAACCGGCAGCGATTGTGCCGGGTCAATCGCCCACGTTCCTGCTCGAATTGCCACGGTATCCGCCAGCGAAAGATAAAGTGTTGCCACAGCAATCGTGCCAAACACATGCCGCCGCTGTTTCCACAGAATATCGGCACCAAAGAATATCTGGAACATGATCGGTGGCAGCGCCCACACCAGTTCCAGACCGAGATAGGTGCCGGGACGCCAGCCCGCCAGCAGGATCACTGCCGCCACAATCCACAACAATCCCAGCAGCGTCAATGGAATCAATCGCAGCCGCACTTGATTTACCGGCGTCGCAGTATCGTTTACAGGCAGATAGCGCAGCAGCGTAAGCAGCAGCAGGCTCGTCATGATCGGCTGTACCAGAAAGAAGGTGTATTCTTCAATAGGCACCCAACCAAAGACAATACCAGTCACCAACGCCGGGTCATAGTTCCACACGCCGGTCGCTACCAGATAATTATCCCACGGCGTGGTATAGACAAAGGCGACCAGCATGTGCAGGCCGATCACCAGCCACGCAGGCCACGCGTTGAACGCAGCAGGCAGAGAGCGCCCCTGCCGCCGGGCAAGCCACTGCCACACCAATAAGGCCAGAATGGGCAAGCCTACAAACAGGCCCAGAAAACCGAAATAGGTCATCGCCACCCCCGCGAAAGATCATGCAGCACCACGGATGCCGCGTTGCGCCCTGCCGCGCCCATAATCCCACCGCCGGGATGGGTGCTGGCCCCGGTGAAATACAGCCCCTTTACCGGCCCGCGATAATTGCCCATGGTCAGCGCGGGACGCATCATAAACATCTGGTCAATCGACATTTCCAGATGCATCACATTGCCCCGCAGCAAGCCAAGTGTGCGTTCCAGATACAGTGGAGTTTCGATGAGCTTGTCAATCACGGCATGTTCAACATTCGGCGCGTACTTCGCCAATGTCGCCAGCATCTGCGCTGCCACTGTTTCCGAGATGTCATCCCACGAGTCGCCGGAGGCCAGCTCATAGGGATAGTACTGTCCCCACAGAAAAAGTGTATGCTTCCCTGGGGGAGCTAAAGATGGATCTGCCGCCGAGAATGTCATTGCGATCAAAGCCGGGTCGCTGGAAGGCCGCCCCGCCAGATAATCCCCATAAGCACTTTCGAGATAATGCATATCCGGGCAGATAAATTGCAGCGCCCGATGCTGCGGTCCCGGTGACCCATCATCAGGCGATGGTAGCGCCGTGTAATTCGGCAGCTCATCCATCGCATAACGCACGATCATCCCAAAGCCGTTGCCAATGCGCGCTCTTTCCAGCAGCGACCGCGCCAGCGGCGGCACGTCATCCAGCAGATTTAGCGTGGTGTGGATGTGCGCTCCTGAAATTACCGTACGCGCCGAGATCATATCACCCGGCTCTGTCTCGACCCCAACTGCACGGCCCTCGCGCACAATGATGCGCTTCACTGTCGCATCCGTCAGAATGGTTCCACCATAGGCTTCGATCATCTTTGCCAGCGCCTGTGTCAGCATTCCTGAACCGCCGCGCGGTCGTTTCACACCGCTAACATGATACATAGGGTGCCAGAGCGCAAACGGCGCGGAAAGCGGCTCCCCCGGCGGGGGACCGCTCTGCGCTGCCATCCAGCTAATCAGCGCCCGCACCTGCTCGCTCTGGAATGTCTGGCGCATCACCTGACCATACCCGCGCAGCAAATCACTTAACTGATCAAAAGGGTTGGGATTGACAAAGCCACTGCCAAAAATCATGTAACGTCCCAGATTCAAGGGCGTTGGTGGGTGTAGAAAAGCCTCTACCATGCCTTCGGCCACGGGTTTCCACTTATCGATGAAACGCCGGTAAGCCTCAGCATCCGCTGGCGATACCGCCGCGATGCTTTCACAGGTACGGTCAACATCTTTCCACATGGTGATGTGACTGCCATCCGGGAACGGCGCGAAAAACAACGGATCGAGGTCGATATATTCCAGCCCGTAAGCCGTCAGATTCAGATCGCTGACAATCGGCGTGTGATTGATGAGGATGTGGGCAGACCCGCCAAGATCGAACTGAAAGCCAGGGATGATCTCCTCGGTGACGACTGCGCCGCCGACCTTGTGCCGCCGCTCCAACAGCGCCACCCGATAACCTGCCTTCGCCAGATAGCCTCCACAGACCAGCGCGTTATGACCCGCGCCGACGATCACGACATCATAATCGGGCATCGTCAGGCTGTCCGCGACCGCCACCAGATACGCGGCAGACGAACCAGCTTGCCGGTCGTACTGATGCGCGCGCGACGGTGAAACACATTCCCATCATGCTTTTCGATGTCCGTCAGAATCGCCCGATACAGGTCAGCCGCTGCTGCGATGGCGAAACGTCCATCTGCGTTCAACATCTGGATGCCCGGCCAGGACTCGTCGTAAAGACGACGTGTGCGCTCAATCTGGAAATTCATAAACGCACGCCAGCGCTCATCCACTACCTTGTTGGCGATGTCCGCTTCACCGAGGCCAAACAACGCCAGTTCGTCCGCAGGCAGGTAAAGGCGGCCATTATCCCAATCCTCCTCGATATCGCGCAGGATATTGGTCATTTGCAGCGCCACGCCGAGCTTCACCGCGTATGGCAGCGCTTCTGCACCCTCAAAGCCGATGATATACATCGCCATCAACCCAACGGTTGATGCCACCCCATAGGCATATTCTGCTAACTCATCAAAGCTCTCATAGCGTTTCTTGGTCAAATCCTGGGCGACACCATCAATGAGCTGATCAGCATAACCCCGAGGAATACCATAACGCGCCCGTGCATCCGCCCAGGCCAATGCCACGGGATTATTCGTCGCTGGCCTGGGCGCATCGATCATCTGCCGCCAATGCTCCAGGGCGATACTCGCACTGGAGTCATCCGGATTATCATCCACCAGATTATCCGTGACCCGGCAGAAGGCATATAACGCCCGCGCAGCCTGGCGCTTAGCCCTCGGTAGAAGACCTGAGGCGATGTAAAACGTCCGGCTGTGATAACGCGTGACCACGTCACAATAGGCGTATGCTGCCAGAAGATCCCTGTCATTTGCCTGGATTAATTCAAGAGGAATATGGCTCTCCAACGCCTCATGCGCACTGGCTAACAACCCATTTTCCCAGGCGTATACGGTCATACCTTTGCCCCCAGCACAGTAATAAACAATAATGGCGTTTCAAACGAATGTAATGATGCGAAATTATAAAAACAGTTCTATGAGAACACTCAAAATGCAACATTAAGAACGACTGAGGGTAACATTACAAAGATGAGTTTCATGCCTGCCAGTAGCTCACCGCTGTGCGTACAGTCTGAAAATGAATATCCACAATATCTTCTACGGCTGGCGCATATCCTCCTGCCATCACCACGGCGACTGGCAAACCTGCCGACCAGCAGGCATCCAGCACGATGACATCCCGCTGCGCCAATCCTTCCTTGCTCACATTGAGCCGTCCCAGCCGGTCGCCGCTAAAAGGATCTGCCCCTGCCAGATAAATCGCCAGATCCGCGTGTGACAAATCAACCGCCTGTTTCACACCATGTTCAACCGCCGCTAGAAAGGCGTCATCCCCTGCGTCATCTTCCAACGCAATATCGAGATTGCTCGGTTCTTTGTGAAACGGATAATTC
>JAIOHN010000630.1 GCA_019912985.1 Anaerolineae bacterium
TGACGGTTTCCAGGCGGTCACCGGTCGCGTTGATATAGGAACGGCTGGTGTAGCGTAACTGCGCCTCGCTAAAGCCAATGCGCCGCAAATAGCTGCCCAGGTCTTCGTCTTCGGGCTGTACAGGTACATCCGGCAGGAGCCAGGAGCGGGTTATATCAAAGTCGGGATATTGGTGGCGCGCATCGACCATTGTCCGCCATGAGCCATCAGCCAGACGAACCATTGAGTCCTCAGTTTTGCGCCAGTGGAGTGTGTGCAGTTTGAGTGCCTGCACGAGTGTTCAGGTCGGAGCTTCATCTCCGTGGATGAGTTCCGCGCCCAGTTCAACTGGAAAACCAGCAATACTGCGATCGGTATAGATGCGACCGCCGAGCCGGGTACGTGCCTCCAGGACAATGACTTGCTCACCTGCATCTGCCAGGTCACGAGCAGCGGCCAAACCGGCCATCCCCGCGCCTACGATCAGCGTGGTCATACAACACCTTCTTTGAGAGCGCGTCGCTCTGATATGCCCCCGAATCTTAACCCGGTACGTGAGCAAAAGTCAATAGAGACGGACAGTTTTTTGTACGAAATCAATATTTGCTGAAAGGGCCAATCCTGATTAATATATTGCATCACTGTTCGCAACAATATACGAAGTGGGAAGTTCACTAAATGGCCTCAAGTGTTCAGCCCCAACCCCGGCGGGAAAGAATACGGGGTGTCTTAACCGCTCTCCCAGCAGCCTTCTGGTTAATATTTTTTTTCATCCTGCCGTTGTTGATCGTCCTCGTCGTCAGCTTTCTGACGCGCGGACGAGGTGGTGTGGGTGAACTTCCGCTCACGCTCGCGAATTACGAGCGTGTCTTTGGCGTGTTTGTCAGTGTCATCCAGAATTCGCTGTGGATCGCGCTGCTGACCACCATTATCTGCCTGTTGGTAGGGTATCCGCTGGCATTTTTTATCAGCACACGCACCAATCCTCGCGCCCGTACGCTGGCGCTGTTCATGATTATCCTGCCGTTCTGGACGAACTTTCTGGTACGCACCTATGCCTTGCAAACTATCCTGGGCCGCGAAGGGACGATCAACGGCATCCTGACCGCGTTGGGGCTGGTGCAGGAGCCATTGCAACTGCTCAACACCCCGGAAGCGGTCATGCTGGGGCTGGTCTATGGTTTTCTGCCGTTTATGGTGCTGCCGATCTATGCCTCGGTCGAGCGCTTTGACTTCCGCTTTGTCGAAGCGGCGCATGACCTGGGCGCGAATGACATCTCAGCATTCTTTCGTGTGGTGCTGCCCATGACTTTGCCCGGCGTGATCGCCGGATGCATCCTCGTGTTTATCCCGGCGATTGGCGCGTTTGTTACGCCGGACCTGCTTGGTGGCACACGCGGCATCATGATCGGCAATCTGATTCAGCAGCAGTTTCGCGGGTCGGGCAATCAACCACTCGGCTCGGCTTTATCCATTGTGCTGATGGCGATGGTGATGATCGCGCTGGTCGTTTATATCCGCTTTGGAGATCGCGAAGGGTAATCATGGCCGATCAGATCATCCGTACTCCCGCGACACCCCGTAAAGCCCTGGAGTTTGACCATGGAAAAATCCGCCGCGATCTGCTCATCCGAAGAATCGGCAAGCTCGGCCTGTATTTCAACCCGGTGTTTGCTTACTTTTTCCTGTGGGCACCCATCGTCGTGCTGGTGTTATTCTCGTTTAATGATGGCGGGTCCGTATCCATCTGGCGTGGGTTTACCTTCCAGTGGTATGAGAACATCCTCACCAATGCGATTTCCGCCGGGACAGAAGCGGCGCGCTTCTCGACCGACCTTATGCTCAATGCAGTGCGCAACAGCCTGATCGTGAGTATTACCTCGACCATTCTATCGACCGTGATCGGTGTGATGGTTTCGCTCAGTTTGGATCGTGGACGTTTCCCCGGTAAAAGTGTGCTGGATGCGATTCTTTATCTGCCGGTGATTATCCCTGAGATCACACAGGGTATTTCGCTGGCGATTTTCTTTAAAGTCGTCTTTGATTTTGTGGAAGCGCGGACCGGGATGCGGGCCACCACCGGCTTCGGCACGATCATTATCGCGCATGTCGCGTTCAGCATCTCCTATGTCACGATTGTCGTGCGCGCCCGGCTGGCGGATATGAATCCCCGCCTGGAAGAAGCCGCGCGCGATCTGGGAGCGAATGAATGGCAGACCTTCTGGCGTGTGACCTTCCCGCTGATTCTGCCAGGGGTCGTCGCTGGCGCGCTGTTGGCCTTCACGATCTCGCTGGATGACTTCGTCGTAACGTTTTTCAATGCAGGCATTGGCACGACGACTTTGCCCATATTTGTGTATGGCCTGCTTAAAACCCGTGTCCCGCCAGAGATCAATGCGATCTCTACATTGATGCTGCTGGCATCAACCGTATTGGTCGGGGTTTCGCTCATCCTCCAGGGGCGTAATGCCGCGCAGCGAGGGTAATCTCAAAGTGAACGGTTGCTGACATCGTATACAAGGAAAGGAAAGATGATGTTCCGTAAAACACTCGTTTTGATCTGTTTACTATCTCTACTCCTGATGTGGACCACCGTCCTGGGGCAG
>JAIOHN010000631.1 GCA_019912985.1 Anaerolineae bacterium
CCGTGACCATTATCCCGCAGTTGGACCTAGCGTATTGGACGCAGGTGGCCGGGTGATTTATAATTTATAAAAATCAACCCTCTTGCCGTGCATGGCTTGATTTTGTCCCGTAACGCAGGCAAAGTCAGCCGTTTTTCAACGGCGGCCATGCACGACTTATCACATCGCAAAGGACTTATTCTATGCGTTTAGGTGTTGTAGATGACTTTTTTCCGGGCAACTTCAGCGCGATTGACGACTCAGTTGCTTCGATGATCACGGACATGGGCTTCACAGGCATCGGCGCGCATTTCAACGCCGACCCACGTACTGATGAATCCCTGGCGACCGTGGAGCGTGTACGCAATACGCTGGACAAACACAATCTGGAAATCGTGCAGTTCTGGGGACATTATCCCTCGCTGCTGACCAGCGACGACAGCGTGCGTCAGGAAGCGATCAGCATCGGCCACGGGGTGATTAAGCTGGCCGCGCACATCGGCGCGCACATGGCCTGCTTTCGCCCCACCAGCATGAATCCACGCGGGCAGTGGTGGGCGCACCCGAATAACTTTACCGATGAAACCCGCCAGCGGCTGACCGAAAGCCTGGCCGAGATTGCCACCGCCTGCGAAACCTACAAAGTGCCGATGGCGATGGAATCGCACGTCACATCCACACTCGATACACCCGAAAATATCCGCACGATTTTCGAAAATACCGGTTCCTCCTGGCTCAAGATCAGCATCGACCCGGTGAACTTCGCTGCGGACATCCCCACAACCTATAACACCACCGCCATGATCAACGAGCTGTTTGATGTGCTGGGGCCGTATATCCTCGCCGCGCATCTCAAAGACGTGGATGTCGCTGACGGCCACGTGGTCCATATCAACGAGGTCATCCCCGGCCAGGGCAAGTTCGACTTTGATACCTTCTTCCACCGTTTCCAGGAACTGCTGCCTGATGGCTACGGGCTGATCGAGCATCGCAAGAATGTGGACGAAGTGCGCCAGGCCAATACCTTCATCCGCCAGAAAATCGACGAACTTGGCATTCCGCTTCACTAAATAATACGCTTACGCTGCGGGGCGCTGTTTGGAGATGCCCCATTCATAAAAGGACTCAACATGACCACTCCTCTCTCTTTGCAAGACAAGGTTATCGTGATTACGGGCGCGGCTCAGGGCATCGGCGCAGCCACGGCGGAACTGTGTGCCGAGCGCGGCGCAGCTGTGGTACTGGTGGATTTCAACAAGGAAAAAGGCGAGGCCGCCGCTGCCAAAATCCGGGAAACTGGCGCAGTGGCTGATTTTGTCGCCACTGATGTGCGCCAGGATGCGGACGTGAAGGCGGTTTTTGATTTCGTGCAGCAGAAACACGGACGGCTCGATGGGCTGGTGTGTGCAGCCGGTGTGCTGCTCGGCCCCTGGCTCCAACCGGAGGAATTTCCGCTGGAGGACTTTGAGAAGACGCTTGATGTCAACATCAAGGGCGTGTTCCTATGCTCGAAATACGCCTCGGCGCTGCTGGAAAGCGCAGCCGGTGTGATGGTGGTTGTCGCCTCCGGCGCGGGGGTTAAGGGCGGCAGCTCATCGCTGGCGTATGGCGCAAGCAAGGGCGGCGCGAACGGCCTGGGCATGACACTGGAGGGCCACCTGGGAAAACGTGGCGTCCGTGTGAATGTGATCTGCCCCGGCAATATCATCACCGACATGAAGATGAGCGTGGACATCGCCCGCGCCCAGCAGGAAGGCCGCTCGGTGGAAGAGGAATACGAGCGCGCCAAACGTGAGTATGGCCTGCCACCGGGAGTCGCCAAGATCATCGCCTTTATGATCAGCGATGAAGCCGACTATCTGCGCGGCACGTTGTTTACCCGCTGAGTTATCCTCCGCAGGGGCGGGTGCTCGTTGCTCGCCCCTTCTAAAGCCCCTTTTCCAAAAACTTTATCTACCTTCAATTCGAGGTGCACCATATCCTTTCAAGCGCCTACGTTCCCAAACGGCTTCATGTTGTAAAATACGTATAACGTTGGATGGTTCTGAGTGGTTGACCCATGGAAGAAACACTCGGCATTGATGCTGGCGGGACCTTGATCGACATCTCCGTCATCGTCTATATCACGCTCATCCTCTTTTTTGTAGTCTCGCCCATCGGCGGGTACTACCTGTATAAGTTTATGCGTTTCAAGCTGCCGATGGCAGATACCCTGGCGCTGCTGGCAGGTGCGTTTTGTGCCTTCCTTATCAGCTTTGCAGCCGCGTTTCTCTCGCTGCGCCGTTTCGCCCCACAGTTTGATGAGACTAACGCGCTGTTCCTCAGCCTGGGATTTGGCCTCATCGTGACCCTGGTCACGGCGCTGGCGATCCGCTCTATCGCCAAACGCAGCTCCGCCCGCGTTCAGGAAGATCACGCGTTTCGCGTGTGGGACGAAGACCAACGCAAGCGCCCCAAAACCTACCGCCGCCGCTGATTATCCTCATCAACTTGACACACCGCCTTAAATTATGCTACAGTGTAATCACTTTACCCACTTAAGTGGGTAATTAGAATAAAGGAGTATTTCTTGGCCGATCAGGACTTCATCCTCACCCCGCCGCCGGTTCGCGTCAGCTTTGAAGTCAACCCGGTGTTGAATGTGCTCGACACGTTGATGCTGTTGACAGATGCCGAAGAAGGCTTATCTGGTCACAGTGATTGGGTGACACAAGTCGCGGCGGCCATGCAGCCGGAGCAAAAACGCAACACCAACCTGCTCCTTCATGTCCTGAAAGCCTTTGATCTCGAGCGCAGCTGGCACAGCTTTGAGGAATTTCTGGATGATCTCGCCGCGCGTGACCCCATCCAGCTCCGTGACGAGGCGATGGGCTGGATGACCGCCGAGGAAAAAGTGAAAGAGCTGGATCTGGGTCCGCTCACTCAGGAAGCATTGCTGGACGATGAAGCGCTGTTTTTTGAGCTGCAGCGCCGCATCCACACGCATTGGCATCAAACGCAGGACGAGCCAGAAGAACCTTTCGACGAAGAGGGCTACCGCTACTGGCATCAGATGCTTCAAAATCCATCCACGCTGCAAGCCACGCTGATCTACCACCTGCGCACGATGTGGGATAAATGGCTGGCGGAGGATTGGCAGCGCAACCAGCCGCTCATCCGCGAATCGGTCGAGGCCTTCCAGCAGATGGATTACGAGGGCATGACTGCCCTGGAAGCCCTGCGTGCCGTGACCGGGCGCGACCTCAGCGGTCTGTGGGATGAGAAACGGTCAAAACCGCGCGAACTGATCTTCGTCCCGTCGGCGCATCTCGGCCCTTATGTACGGCTGGTCTTGATGTCGGAGAAGGTCTCGCGGGTGATTTTCCGCGCGCGGCTGCCAGAGGGAACGCGCAAGTCTTCGCCCGCACTCAGCCGGTCGGAAGTGCTGGTGCGGCTCAGTGCGCTGGCGGATGACACCCGTCTGCAAATACTCGAACTGCTGACTCAGCACCAAGAGCTGTGCGCGCAGGACATCATGACCCTGCTTGACCTGAGCCAGTCCGCCACATCGCGCCACCTGCGCCAGCTCACCGCCACTGGTTTTCTGTTGGAGCGCCGCCGCGAAGTCGCCAAGTGCTACAGTCTGAACCCGGACCGTGTCGAGGACACCCTGCAAGCACTGCGCCAGTTTCTGAGTACCTGATCACAACGAGTCCATTCAAAATCTATCGCTTCTGCCTGGAGGATAAGCCCATGAACGGCGACCTGCACTATCAATTATTCAAAAGTGATCGGCAGCACCGCTTGCAGATGGCGGGGCAACAACGCCTGATGCACCCCACGCACGCACGCAAAAGGCTGCGAATCACGCGCGTTTACGGCCCGCTGCTCTATCACCTGGGCGGCTGGATGATGGCCTATGGCATCGCTTTGCGAACCCGCTATGGCGAAATCTCCACCAGCGTGCAGGAGCTGCGCGAGCGCGAAAAACTGGTACTGTCTCTGCGTGATGATCTTCCCTGAAATATCGAATTTCCCTCAGTAAACCCACAGCGTCCGCCGGGCGCTGTTTTACTTTTTCTAATCTACTCTGTAAGTACGGCGCAATTTTCGTGTACTATAGTAGCCTGTGGGGGCACGGTGAATCGTGCCTTTTTGTTTATAGGGACAGGACAGATTATTGAGACGGCTGACTTTCTACCTACACTATGCGTTCTCCAATCTGCGACGCAGCGGTCAATGGACGGCCTTCGCAGTATTGTGTGTGGCGGCGGGCGTAGCAACCGTCGTCGCGCTGCGCAGCCTCGGCCTGACCATCGGCGACTCGCTGCTGACCAATCTCCGTGAGATCAACCGGGGCGATATCACCGTCCGCTCTATAGGCGGTGGCCCCTTCAACTTCACGGTCAATCAGGGCGAAAACGAGCGGAGCATCTTCTCTGATAGAGATGTCCAGCGTATCGGCGAAATCGTCGCACGTTACGGCGGCGAGATGAGCGCCTACAGCCAGTACGGGAATGTGCAGATCAGCGCGCTCGATTACCAAACGCTGGGTCGCCCGCAGTTCGTCAGCACCCTGTTTATCGACCCGCAGACCTTCCCACCTGTAGGCGAAATCATCGCGATTGACCCGCCGGATACCCCCTTAAGCGCACTTTTCACAGGCGGTTATGAGGTCGTCATCGGGCAAAATCTGGCCGATGAGCAGGGGCTTGCGGTCGGCGACGAAGTGCATGTCACTGGCACCGACCAGCTGTTCACTGTGCGCGGCATTGTCCCCACCAATGTCGAGGCCAATATCAATAACCTGACGGCGTTGTTTTTCGGCTTCGTCTATATCGATACCGACATCATGTCTGCATTGCAGCTTAATCCTGCGCCCAATCACATCAGCATCGTGCTGCCTGTGGGGACAGACACCGATACTATCGAGCAGCTTGGCACAGATCTATGGCAGGCCGGTATCCGGGGCATACACTCAATCCAAACCACCCCCGGCCTGCTGGAAGCTAATGAGGAAATTGGCGACCTGATCGGGCGCTTTATCGTGGTGCTCGGGCTGGGCGCGCTCCTGATCGGCGGTGTGGGCATCGTCAACACCATGCTGGTCATGGTCGGGCGGCGCACGATGGAAATCGCGTCGCTCAAAACCTTCGGCCTCAAGGGGCGGCAGATCGCGATGCTGTTCATCAGTGAGGCATTCTTGCTGGGGCTGGCAGGATCAATAATCGGCGTGGTGCTTGGGCTTGGGCTGAGTCTGGTGGTTAACCGTTTTGGCGAAATCCTGCTGCTCCAGCCGCTGGCCTGGCGCTTGCATCCTGAAGCGATCTGGTATGGCCTGGGCCTGGGGATGGTGGTGACGATGGTCTTTGGTGTGCTGCCCGTACTGGTGGCATCCAGGGTGCGTCCGGCAATCGTGCTGCGCCCAAACCAGACTCACATCGCCAGCAGCAGCGCACTCCAGGTGCTCATCGCACTGGCAATCATCGTGGTAACGCTGGGATTCATCACCGGCCAGATCATCGAACCGCTGCTGGTGCGCGCCTTGCACGAACGTGCACCCAGCGCCTTCTTGTCCGGCATGGTCATCGTCGCGGTGATGCTGGTGATCCTGCTGCTGCTGGCCGGATTCATGTGGATGGTCGTATGGCTGGTCAGCCGTTTCCCCTCGTTCGGCAATACCGACCTGCGGCTGGCACTGCGCAATATGACTGCACGACGCACCCGCACAGCGACCACACTGTTGGCCTTAAGCGCAGGCATGTTCGCCCTCAGCAGCATCAGCTATTTCGGGCTGAGCGCACGCCAGATTGTCCAGTTCCAGTTCAGCGATACCCTGGGCGGCAACGTCATGGTTATACCGCTGCTGCGCAGCGGGCTGCCGCAGACGATCTTTAACCAACTGCTGGCCCAGAATGACGACATCATCCACGACACCAAAATGAGCCTGCTCAGTGTCTGGCTGCGCACCGTGGACGGTCAGCCAGTGCAGGTTGGTGATAATCCGATTGGCGTCCGCATCCCAGCGGTGATCCGCGAAACGGATAATCCCGAGCTGCGCAGCGGCGTGCTAGTCGCCGGACGCGACCTCAGCCCTGATGATGTTGGCAAAAACGTGGTCGTCCTCTCGGAGCAATCCCTGCTGGAAACAGCCGTTCGCGAATTTACACTGGATGATTTGGGCGTCCACGTCGGCTCTATGGTTCGTGTTCAGGTGGGCGGTTACCACTATGATCTGGAAGTGGTCGGCATTGTCAGCAGCTTGAACGGGATTATCCCCAATTTCGGCGGTGCGTTTGTTCCGCCCGGCGTCATTCAGCAATCGTTGCTGACATTAAACGTCCTGGAAGTGAAGCCTGACCGGGTGGACGCTTTTTTGAATGGTATTTCGCGTTTCCCGTTTGCCCTGGCGCTGGACGTGACTTTCGTGGACAGCCTGCTGCTGCGCTTGATCGAGCAAATGAGTGCGATTCCCACCCTGGTGGGGCTGTTATCCCTGCTGGCGGCAGCCGTGATCATGGCGAACACCGTCTCGCTAGCCACGCTGGAGCGACGGCAGCAGATCGGCATTCTCAAAACCATCGGCTTGCGACGCGGGCGAGTCCTGCGGGTGATGCTTCTGGAAAATACCGTGATTGGCCTGCTTGGTGCGCTGCTCGGCATCGCCATCAGCGCCATTGGCGTCTCGATTATGACCACACTTGGCATGGGCATTCCGATCCCGATCCCGCAAGAAGCGATACCGGTGACGGTCGCATTGGTGCTGGCAGCGGTTTTTATCGCATGGCTGGCGACTTTCCTCAGCGCGCGTGTGGCCGTCAACGAACGTGTGACCCAGGTGCTGCGCTATGAGTAGAGATGGTATAATCAAGGTGACGTTACAGAGTAAGGTGTAATCATGCAGCGGGTCGCAGATTTGACGATTGAGCAACTAAAAGAACTGATCGACCAACGCATCCAGGCGGCGCTTAAATCGCAGGATGCGCGGACTGTTCAGGAAATTCTAGACTCGATTGACCGCAACCTATGGACACCCCCATCGGGAGCAAAGTCATCGCGAGAACTGCTACGAGAAGATCGTGATTCATGAATGACTACATTGTCGATGCCAGTGTAGTCGTTCAACGCTTTATTCAAGACGTTCACACTGCCAATGCCAGAGCGTTGTTCAACTTGTTGGCAACCGCAGAGGCAAATTTGATTGTGCCAGATTTTTGCCTTGTAGAATGTGCAAATGTTTTATGGAAACAGGTTCGCTTTCAAGGAATGCCACAATCGCAAGCAGAAAATCTCATAAACGATCTAGCGTCTCTACCATTCACTGTAATTCCATCACGGGATTTATTAAAAAGAAGCTTGCAGATTGGGATAGAAAATCAACTAGCGGTCTATGACTCAGTGTATATTGCACTGGCAGAAAAGCTAAACCTACCACTGATTACCGATGATGCCCGGCAGGCAAAGGCCGCACAATACGCAGAAGCCACCTTAAAACCCTTAACTGAGTTTTTGCCTTCCTGAATAGTAAATGGCTGTCTATCAACCCACTGGTCGCCAGGCGGGAAACCAGGCACGGAAAACCCCACCCGTCAGGCGGCGGCCTGCCCCAGCGCAGGTATCCTGCTCGACACAATCAATATCCAGCACCACCACATTTGCCAACTGCCCTGGCCCACTGGAAACATAAGCCAGTTGTGCGCCATCGGGCGACCAGGCCGCTGCGGAATCCACGTCGCCATCCGGCGTGATGCGATAAATGGGCGTATCACAGTCGTTGCAGTTCATGTCCACCAGATGCAGCAAGGACCCATAACCACCCGCCGAGATGCCAAACACCAACCAGCGTCCGGCGGGTGACCATGCCAGCGTAGAATCGTTGACCTCAGCATCCAGAAGTCGCTCGGTCGCGCAGGTATCCTCTTCACAGTGCGCGTCCATCACATAAAGCTGAAGCGGCCCGTTGCGGTCGGATAAGAAAGCGACACGATCACCGTCTGGCGACCACTCCGGCACACGGTCATCGGCGGCACTCTCGGTCAGGCGACGGAAATCGCACTGCGCCGGATCGTCGATGCAGTCCCGATTCATGATGTAAAGATCGAAGGTGTTGTTGTCAGGCTGGTGTACTGCAAATACCGCCTGCTGACCATCCGGCGACCAGCGAAAGTCGGTGCTGAGTTCGCCAAGTCGCTCGGTCAGGCTGTGAGTCTCACCTGTCTCGACATCCACCGCACGAATCACTGTGCTGGCCGCCTGTGACGACTCAAACACGATGTAGCGTCCATCCGCGGACCACGACAGCGGTTCGTTCCCAGCGCCCCGCTCCACCAACTGCCGTAAGTGACGCCCGTTGGCATCCATCACCAACAGTTGCGAGTTATTCTCCTCCTGGGCAGTAAAGGCCAATTGTGTGCCATCTGGCGACCATGCCATGCTCAGCACCCAATCGCGACTGCGATAGAGACGCGCAGAGAGCATCCGCTCAACATCCAGCAGATAGATCGCCCCGCCGCGCTGCTGCTGGGCGTAATAGGCCAGCTCGGACACCGCGCGCCCACCAGTCAGCAGTGGAACGGCCAGCATCATTAGCGTCAACAACCCGGCCAGCCAGACGGCCAACCCGCCTATCAGCGCGGCCACCACACCGCCTGTTCATCATCGACCACGTTTGAGGTCAGTTGTTCCAGGTCCGTACCATCCGCATTGACGATAAATAACTCGTAATCGTCGTCAATCCAGGAAGCAAAGATTACATAACGACCATCCGGGGACCAGACCGGCGTGACATCATCAAAAGGGTGTTCGACTAATAAACGCGCATTCTCATCACAGCCGCCAATCTGCTGATAACAATCGGCATCAATCACATACAAGTCCCAATCCGCCGCCCCTTTTCCAGAGGCATAGACGATCTGGGTGCCATCCGGCGACCAGTTTGCACCCCAATCAGGATAGGCATTGTCCGTCAGGCGGCGGACATTTTCACCATCCTCGTCCATCATTAACAGGTCGTACTGCTCATAGCGCACGGATTCGAAGACCAGATGCTTCCCGTCTGGCGACCATGTTGGATATTGGTCGGCAGCCGCGTGATGGGTGGTCTGGCGGTAGAAACAGGCCGTCCGCTGTTCCACACAGGCAGAATCCATGACATAAATCTCCAGATTACCGCTGCGTGTGGAGTCAAATGCCAGATGCTCGCCATCTGGCGACCAGACAAGATTGCCATCCCGCGCCGCCGAGATCACCAGAGGGTAGGTCTGGCGTCCGGCAGCATCAGTGACGAAAATATCCCAATTGCCATTGCGATTGGAGTAAAATGCCAGTGTCCGTCCGTCCGGCGACCACGCTGGATGCCGGTCCACTGCCGGATCATCCGTCAGGCGGCGTACCCGCCCCCGGTCGATGTCCATCAAGTAGATTTCCGGGTTGCCATCCCGCTGCGAGACAAATGCGATGGAACCACGCCCGCCAAGCCAGTTGGTTC
>JAIOHN010000632.1 GCA_019912985.1 Anaerolineae bacterium
ATATGGGCTGGTAGACATGCGAACAAATGGTTGATTCTTGCCAAAACCGAAAAACTGCTTCGCCCCGCCGAAAAACTCCTAAGCCAGAACCGCAATGTTTCACGGGTCATACCTCCCCCATCTGCTACGCTGAGTGCATCAGTCAGTTACCGGAAAAGCCCGATGCACGACCTGTCAAGCACCCAATTCCACCGAATTTCGCCATCTTGAAATTTTTCGCATCCCAAACTGGAAAATTTCAGTCTGAGGGGTGTGGTGGTTTGCTACGCTGAGTACATGGGTAAAATCGGATAAAACAGATGAGGGATCAACCAGTTGGAAGTCAAAAACCGCGACCCAAAGACCGACGAGGGGGTGAACCTGGAGAATATCTCGCGTACCCTGCTCAGGATCGTTGCACGCCTACCGAAAAGGGAGTATCATGATGACAAGTCAAACGGACATAATCGACGACAGGCCGACGAGTTCCCGCTCGACGACCTGCCTGACCCGGCGAGTGATGGTAGCACGTCGCAGGGCTAAGACGCATTGTACCTCATTACCGAGAACATTCTGCGCCTTGCTTCTGCACCCCATGCAACCGCATGGGCACTCGCATAAGCAGGGCGTTTTTCATTCAGATGAAAGGAGGTAGGACAAACTAATGGTCAGAACACTCAAACGCCCTGAAACCGCGTCGATTGATCCGTACAAAGCACAACCCCTGCCACTTGGCAAGCCGGTGTCGGTGTACTACCGTCAGTCCTCAGAAGGTCAGATCGGCAACATTTCCACTACCCTACAAACGGTGGATATGGTCGAACACCTGATGGCACAGGGCTGGCAGCGCGAGCAGATTAACATGATCGACATGGATGCGGGCATCAGCGGCCAGAAGAAGATCAGTGAACGTCCGGGCATGTCCCTGCTCTATCGTCAGATCGAAAACGGCGAGATTGGACTGGTGGCAGCTCAGGATGTAGATCGTTTCTTCCGCGACATGACGCAGATCGAGCCGAATATCTTCATCGACGCCTGCCGCCGCAACAACGTGCTGGTGCTCACACCGACCTTTGTCTACGACTTCGCGCACCCTACCCAGGGACGCTATCACATGCAGATGTTCCGCGACCAAGCTCAAAGAGCAGCCGATTACATCGACTATCATGTGCGAGGTCGGCTGGTGAAAGCGCGGCACTGGCGCAAGGAACGCGGTATGTGGGCAGGACGCAAGATCACGCCCGGCTTTATGGTCGATATGCGGGAGAAGTTGCCCGACGGCAACCGTAACCCCGACTGGCGCAAGTACAGTCGTTTCGACCTCTACGCCGATGTGGTGCTGGCGTATTTCGAGTTGTTCCGTGAAAACGAGGGCAATCTGAAGCAGACATGGCGACAGATCGAGCAGCACGGTCCGTACTTCCCCGACCTAACGGCGGAGGATATGCCCGATGGATTCAAAGTGACGGATCACCTGAAGCGTCGCTCGAAGCACACCGGCGGTCTCGCGCCGTCGTACAGCGGTTTGCAGGGGCTGCTCATCAATGTGGCTTACATCGGGCACTGGATTCACCAGGGTGTGATTGTCGAGTGGCACAACCATGAAGCGATTATCCCGAACGACCTGTTCATGTACGCTTTCAACCGCATCTCACCTGCGGACTTCTATGGCAACCCCAATGCCGACTACGTGCCCTACCGTCCCTGGACGCGGCACAACAGAGCTGATCGTCAGGCACCGCCACCGACTTATAGCAATCTGCTCTACTCGGATGACCTGCCAGATGATCCCCATCACCGATTAGCGACGGTGTGGAATACAGCGGCAGAGAAGTACCAGTATCAGCTCTACGAGTACGAGCGATCGAATGTCTGGAACATCAAATGCTTCATCGTGGATGCCATCATTGACCGGATGCTGCTGGAACGACTGAAGGCGACGACCATCGACGAGGCGACGTGGCAGGCAGCCCTGGCGACGATGGAGGACGGTGATCACGCTGAAGTCCGGCGGCTGGAAGCAGCCATCCGACAGGCGGAAGCGTCGAAGGACAATCTCATCAGCAGCCTCGCTACCCTCTCGCATCCTGAGATGGTCGAACGGGCGGAGGCCCGCTATCGCTCGCTGGAGTTAGAGCTTGAGTCGTTGCAGGCGGAATGGTCGCGGCTGAAGTCGGGTGAACGCAAGCAGGTCAATCTGGCCGATGCCAAACCTGTGCTGGAAACCGTCATCGACCGCTGGGAAGACGTGCCCCGTCAGGAACGGCGTGAGTTATTCGAGGCGTTCGCATCATACGCAACAATCTCGAAAGTGACGCGCCATACCAAGACAATCACGGTTCACTGGCGTGATGGTTCGACCACAACCGAAAGCACTACGCATCGCAGCATCGGCTACTTCTGGGATGAGGAAGACCTTGACCGGCTAAAGGCCATGTTCGACGCTGATGCCGACCAGTTAGACATCCTGCGAGCCTTCCCGGACTATCCGTGGCGGGCACTCACCCAACGGATGCGCTATCACTACGGCAAAGGCTGGTGGAAGTCGTATCACGGCAAAAAGAAGTATCCCCGCGATACGAGATGGGAAGACACCGAGGAAGCAGCGGCAGAAGCTGCTGCAACCACCACTGAAACTGAGGTTGACACCGAGGCTGAAGGGGTGTTGGTGGGTGTTGTGCAACAACCTTCGTTGAGTTATGTCTCTACTGATCGATACAGATGAGCTTTTTTCTACGAGTACGGAAGGTCTTGGCGGCTTCAATCAG
>JAIOHN010000633.1 GCA_019912985.1 Anaerolineae bacterium
CCCGATAGGGCAAACCGCAGGGGTACTCATCTATGCTGACGAACGGATGGGAGACCCTACGTGCGTTAACCTGCCAGCGCAGGCAAATGATCACGCTCGCGCTGCTACGTCTGGGAATCCTAAGTTCTGCACGCCAACACCAAGCGAAACCCCAACCCCTGATCCCACCAGCGAACCAACAGATACACCAACCGACACGCCGACGCCACTTCCTCCGGCAAACATTACAGTCTACAATACAGGCTAGTTTTTTGTCCAATACTATGTGTCTTACAGTCTTCCCGGCTCGCCCCTGCAGAGCCTATATAGTGGTGTATTTAACATCAATCAAGGTGTCACACTGACGATCCCTGGCACTGCAACGAATGTGGGCGTTCTCATTCAAGGATACACAGGTATCACGGGATGGCAAACGGCATGCACACGTTCGTATGCACAAGCTACAGATGCCGTCATCATAGTCAGCGGGACGACTTTTTCTCCAACCTGCATGGGGTAAGTACAGCATCGCAGCCGCTCATTGGGCCACCTGGCTCATGCGGCTGCTGCTCAAGGACACGTCTATCAAGGCACATTCGCCAGGAGAGATCGAAATGGCAATCAAAGTGATCGTCGAATTACAGGCCAAACCGGGCAAGCGCGCTGCGCTCAAGGAGCTGATGGAGCGCATTGTAGAGAAAAATGGCCCGGGCGCGCAGGGATTCCTTGGCAGTACGCGCTACGAGGTACTAGATAACCCCGACATCCTGGTTGAGATTGCCGATTGGGAATCAGCCGAGGCACGTGTGGCGCATATGCAGGAGGCGATGTCCAGCGGCGCCTATGCACCTTTGTCAGAGTTGTTAGCGGCACCATTCAGGGCCACTGTTATCAGTCAACTGCCCTGATCCGTTTATCTATCTAATGAGCAGTAACCATGAGTGTAACTCGTTCTGAATCGTATCTAATATAAGGAGAAATTATCATGTCTGCTATAGCTAGTCAGCCCATTGATACCCGCAAATCCCTACTTCGTTCCATTGTCGTTGGCGGAGGTATTATCTTTGTTCTCCAATTGATTCACACATGGCTCATTTACAGTGTCCTTCAAGGCAACCCATTTATTGGTTCGCTGCAATATATGGCCAGCGGCGCACTGGGTGAATCCGCCTTCGCAGGCGACACCGGTACCGCTTTGGTCGGTGTACTCTTTCACCTTATCGTCTCCTTAGTGATTGCTGCCGTTTTTATCCTGAGCGCTGACCGAATCCCTTTCTTGCGCCGTAATATCATCGCGGGCGCACTCCTGTATGGCTTTGGTGTCTGGATTGTCATGAACTTCATTGTGTTGCCTCTCAGCGCAGCACCCCCACTGCCAGCTCCACCCACACCGTGGCTCATTGAGGGAATCATCGAACATATGCTGGCCGTTGGGCTGCCATTAGCAATACTTGTGCGGCGCAGTGCCAGTCTTCATGAATAATGCTGGACGGCATTTGCGTCAAATCAGTGCGTGCAGTGTTTTTCAATCTCGTTTCTGTATCTCAAGGATAGGGGAGCAACAACGATGCTTATCAAGGTACGTTATCTGATGGTCGGTATTTTGCTAATCATATTGTCGCTGGCAGCGTTTCAAGCCCCACTGATGGCTCAGGACGAGCCAGAACCAGAAGCCACCGAAGACCCTTGTCTGGCGAACCTCGAATTGGCGTGGGAAAGTCTGGACTGGGAAAGTCTGGACGAGGATGAACCAGACGTGTTTGAAGACCCTGTGTTTATGGCGTGCCTGGATGCGCTGGAGACGGTGGGGCAAGACCCAGCCGAGGATCCCGAACTCGCGAGCGTGATAGAAAATCTGGCAACCCCGGAGGCGGCTGCGCCAACCACAACCGATAACTCAAGCCCGGACACCCAGGGTTCGTCAACGAGACTTAACGTTGCACCCGCCGCGGGAACCAATTTCGTTTACGTTACGAATTCCGGTTTCTTTATGGTGCGGTATTGGGTTTCTTGGTTTGATGGGGTGACGGGTGCTTTGGGGGCTGCTGGCTCAGGTGAATTTGCCATTAACTCTAGTAGAGTCGTATGGGTACCTTCCAACGCCAAAAACGTTTCGCTTCGTATTGAAGTAATGAACTTCATCAATCAGTGGGATTCTCCGTCCGGGTGTAGTTGGGTTTTAGGAGATGAATCTTTTGTAACCGCGGGCGGAACATTTCACCCGGGTTGGCCCTCCTTATGGGTCGTCACTGGCGCCTTACCCGACGTACGTTGCGGTCCGGGTGACCCCCCCCTGTGAATGGCGATGAGCGGACTATCTGCCAGAGCTGGACGGAAGATGTCGAACAGTGGTTAAGACCCATGACTCACGCGGCGGTACGGTCGCAGCATATAACCACTCTCGTACAAGGGCTTGCGCCCAGGTTCTTAAAAGCCAATTGTTGCCTGCGCACCAAATGTTCATCGATGCAGGATTCGCTTCAAACCCACTACCGCTAGCGCATCCGTGTATGAGTAGCCTCACCAACATACAAGTTCGGGGTTATGGTCCGCTCTTACATGCGTCAACTTTACTACCTATGGTAGGTGGGACAGTTCCAGTGGACGCCTACCTTCTGTTGGGAGCCAGGTAATGTTTACGGTTGCAGTGACTGGACAATCTACTCCCAAATTTCTTACTACGTCGCGTTGGCACTTGTAACAGAGAAGCATGCGTCTTTAGCTTTGCCTGGATACACAAAAGCGGCTCGAAAGCCGCTTTTATGAATTGCAAGTGCTCATCAACAGAACTTGTACCTATTCTGCGATGAAGTGGACATACGCAGTTTACCGTGAACCATGCTTCCACGCAATTGCCGCTATTTTGGCATAATGCTACTCAAAATTTATTGATGGGATGCAAATCATTCCGATAAACGCGCTTCCAGGAATTCCACTTTTTGACAAAAAGTAATATTGTTCCTAGGACCTTCTCACACGTTGGGAAGCAGGATTTTCTAAGCCACTAGCCGAAACTTATCCAACAGACGGAGTCGGTTGGGATGGTTGAAAGTGTTCTGGTCGGCCATCACCTGGGTGACAGATTGGTCAAGGTCCTCCAGCGAACGGTGCAGACGGTTGGCAACGGCAAGCTGCTTGAAGTGCAGCCAGAAGCGCTCAATGGGATTGAGAAAGCGGCCTGGATTTCGACGGCAGTATGGGGATCAAGATTGCGTAAACGCAGCACCATCTCAAGCGAAGCAAGCGTATAGGTACCTGCGGAGAGCGACAGCAGGTAGTCCCAGACATCGGCACGGATGACGGGCAACTTGAATCGGACCCAGTGCGGATGGTAGCTGTGTAAATCCGCTGGTTAACCGCATTGAGGGCGTAAGGGGGAGCCATCGGCTCTATACATGTATCGTCTGCTTCCTCATCCTATTGAAAGGCTAACGTTTATCTATAAGACAGCCTGTGTCATATGTGGGGTTTAGTATGATGAGCGCCTCATTAGGTTTTAGTGCTTCCAGAATTATGTTTTGCCCGCGTTGACGCCTAATTGTCACCAATGTTGATACAGAAAGGCTCAATTGCTCTTTGACTCAAACATGAGCCTTACCGGTAAACAAATCTAGTGGGCCTTCCAGCTCGATCTTGATTACAGTGGCGATAGGGTCGAGTGCCGACTCCGGCACGTCGATCCACAACACGCCGGGTAAATTTATCCAGGGTGCGCCGCCTAACCTGCGGTACGAAAGTGGCTCCCCCTGAATAGAAATCGACTTGATGTTGTTCCGAATGCCCTTGACTGCGACTTGTCCATTGGGACGATCAAAGCAGATCAGGTTGAGAGTCTGCTGATCTTTGGACAGCGTACTTGCCCCGTAGTGATAAGCGTGAGGCAGGCCCGCCTGCGTACCATACACTGCGTCGGCGTGACGCTCGATCCACGCGCCAAGCCCTTCCAGTCGCTTGACCTGCTCTAGCGGAATGGTTCCATCTGCCATGGGCCCCACATCCAGCAACATGTTGCCACCCATGCCGATACATTCGGCGAACATGCGCACCAACTGCGGCACGGATTTGTAATTGTGATCGTTCGGTTTGTAGCCCCAGGAGTCATTGATGGTCGTGTTAAATTCCCAGACACCTTCAGGTCGTTCGATAGGTATGCCCTGTTCTGGCGTTTTGAAATCGCCTAATCCGCGCAATCGACTGTTCATAATCACATTGGGCTGCCATGTCTGGAGCTTATCGACCAGTGCGGGCATTTGCCAGTATTCATCATCATCCGGAGTCCATTCACCATCGAACCACAAGATGTCGATCTGTCCGTAGTTCGTGCAGAGTTCACGCAATTGGGCTTCATGAAAGGCCAGGAATCGCTGCCAGGCAGGCGTCTTGGGACCCAATTCAGACCAGTACTGATGATATGGGTCCTGGCTGTGATCCGTTAAGGGCATGGGGAAATTATCCCTGGTGCGTTCTTCAGGAGGGAGCGGCGCATAATCGGGATGCGACCAATCGAGGTGTGAGAAGTACAGCCCTACCTTGAGACCAGCCTCATGCATGGCTTCGGTATAGGGCGCAATCAGGTCGCGCGCTGCCGGTGTTTGCTTGACTACACTCAGGTCACTGGCTTGTGTGTCCCATAACGCCATCCCATCATGATGTTTACTTGTCAGCACGGCATACCGCGCACCCGCACGTCGGAAAAGATCAGCCCAGGCGCGCGGATCATAATTGACAGCCGTAAAGCCGTGTCGCTGGTTCATGTAGGACTCATAGGTTCGATCTTTGCTGAAAATTGCCCAGGATTCTGCCGTACCCTCGACAGCGTAAATACCCCAGTGGATAAAAATGCCGAGTTTGGCATCTGGAAACCACGATTGCATCATGTCATTTTGTCCTTGTCAACTAAAGGTCAATGCTGATCTTGTATCCGTCGTACAGGATGGGTCCAGGCGCTGATCCATCTGACACAGACTGATCATTGGAGCCGTCACATATGACAATTCGAAACTCCCTCGAGCGGGGCATTCCTGGATAACCCCCTTGCCGCTCGTGAAGCGTAAGGCGTCGGGCGGCGTCATCCCAGGAGATTTGAATCGTGGCGAATTGTCCCTGCTCGTAGTTATAGTTATCTCCTTCGTCCTCGTAGAGGGTGAAGCTGCCGTTCTGTCCGGGATAGATGTGCAATTCAAGCGGCGCATGCGGCTGTTCATCGGCATACTGAATATTGGGGCCAGTCGGAACAATTGATCCGCTGCGAACGTAAAGAGGCATGGTATCCAGAACTGCCTCCGCATCGATGGTCTGTCCACCTGTGCAGCGTTGACCTGTCCAACAATCGTACCAATGGCTCCCCATCGGTAGATACACAGACCGGGACTTGGGCGCATCGTCAATGACCTGCGAACCTGCCGTGAAATACATTGGCTCCGTCACCGGGTTGACCAGAAAAGCTGGACCAAACATGTATTGATCAGCGATATTGTATGTGGCTGGATCCGCCCTGAAGTCAAAAGGTAAGGCGCGCAGCATCGTGTAATCTTTGTGCGTCACCATGCCTGCCAGCGAATAGATGTAGGGCAGCAGCCGGTAACGGAGGCGCAGGAACTTGACCAGGGCTTCATACATTGGGTCGCCAGGATTGCCGAACCGCCAGATTTCACGCGGTGTATCGGTACCATGCGACCGAAACATGGGCAGAAAAGCGGCATACTGGAACCAGCGCACATACAATTCCCTATAGCCCATATCCTCGACACCGAGATCGAAGTCACCATTCCAGAACCAGAGGTTCGGGTCGTTCTTAACGAAGAATGCGCCGATGTCAGTGGTCCAATAAGGGAGACCCGTAGCGCAGAAATTCAGCCCATCGGCGATCTGCCGGCGCAGCGTGTCCCATGTTGCCGAAACATCGCCCGACCAGGTGATCGTGCCATAGCGCTGCTGCCCGATATAGGCCGAACGAGTGAGGTTCGCCACCCGCTTGTCGCTAGTGGTCTGGCGCTGACCCTCGTAAATCCCTTGGGAGTGCAGCAGGGAATAAGCGTTGATATATTCCGGGTCGAGATAGCGTTTGGCTTCTTCGGTGTTGATCAGCAGACGTTGCTCTGGTTCAGGCTTGTGCGCGCCCATCCAGTCTGCTTGAAATGGCTCAGTACAGTCACACCACCAGGCATCTATACCGTGAGAGAAAAGCCCCTCATTGGCTTGCTTCCAGTACAATGCACGCGCCTTTTCCTGGAATGCGTCGTAAGTCCCTTGGTTTCCGAGCAGGCAGGCCTCGGCGCGCATTTCGTGCCAGTTCTCCCCTCCGGGGTTCATATTCGGCCAGATCGAAATCATCAAACGGGCATTCAATTGATGAAGTTCGTCTGTCAAGGCCTGGGGGTCGGGGAAGCGTTCTGGATCGAGTGATTTTTGACCCCATAGATCTTGCGGCCATGATTTCCAATCTTGCACGATACAGTCGAGTGGGAGTCCGCGCTCCCGATATGCCTCGACAACTTCGATCAACTCCGTCTGCGATGTGTAGGCCTCCTTTGACTGGATGTAGCCAAAAGCCCAGCGGGGCAACATGGGTGCTTTCCCGGTGAGTTGTCGAACACTCTGGACGATCTGATCAAACTCTGGACCGTAGATGAAATAGAAATCCAATTCATCGTCCACATCCGTCCACAGATAGGAGCCAAAGGCATCGTCATGAAAGGTCATCAGCGAATAGCTGTCTAGCAAGATGCCGTAACCTTGAGATGAGAGCAGAACGGGGACAACCGCTTTCATATTCTGCTGATATAAATACTGGTGCTGCCCTCGCAAATTCATCATGCCTTCTTCGTGAGAGCCAAGCCCGTATAATGCTTCGCCTGGCATCCATTCGAATTCGAGCTTTGTATGAAAAGCCTGGCGATCAACGACTTGTCTGGCAAATGGCTTAAAGGAATGGACGCCATCGGCATCTTTCCGTACATGTGCCTCAGCTGTTTCGTCAAACACCGATTTGACCACATCGACCGGTATAAGCGTTTTTCCACCTCTATCCGGTTCTTTGGTCAGAACCTGACCTGAGCTATCCAGATAGATAAAGGCGCCCGTTTGCTTGTTGATCTGGATAGAGAGCTTCGACGTTGAAAATGTGAGCGTTTCCGATGCTTCACGCACATCAAAAGCAACAGCTACGTCAGGAGGATCAGCAATCATGAAGCTGGGCTTCTCAATAAATGCTTGAGGAGCATAACGCACGCGAATGATATTTTCTGAATAAGCTATTAGCTCCAGAAAACCGCCTGGGATTTCGATTTTAAGAGCACTTTCATGCCTGGTGCGCTGGATCGGTTGCAAGGGTGTACTCCGTTTCTGAATCGGGCTAATTGCCTGACTTTACTGTCCAATATTTAGATGAACTGGATTTCTTAGCATGTTACGGCGAGTCTTACACACAGTCTAGCCTTTGACCGCTCCAGAAGATAAGCCGGAAAGAATGAAACGCTGTCCAACCAGGTAGATGGCGATAACCGGCAAAATGGTCAGTAAAATATCCGCAGACACCAGATTCCAGTCTGCCTGATACTGCCCAAAAAAGTTGTAGACAGCCAGGGTCATCGGCCAGTGGGCACTGTTGTTCAGAAAGTAAAGGGGCAGCAGGAAATCGTTCCAGACACCAAGGAAGTTCAGGATGCCTGCTGTCACGAGAACGGGCGTGAGCAGTGGCAGGATGATGCGGAAAAAAAGCTGAAGTGGCCCACAACCATCAATGATGGCCGCCTCGTCGAGTTCTCTCGGAACTGAGTCAATAAAACCATAGATAAGAAAGATGGAAAACGGGATTTGTGTGGTGGTATAGAGAATAATGATACCCACCTTCGT
>JAIOHN010000634.1 GCA_019912985.1 Anaerolineae bacterium
TGGCAATTATGACCTGCTCATGCGCTGGCGCACGGTCGAAGGCGAACCGCTGCTGGCAGGCGAGCCGATCAATACCTACGTGGATAGCGACGGCTGGTCAGTGACGCGCTATCCCGCTTCAGAGTGGTTTCCGTTGGGGCATACGGTGCCGACGCAGCTCGGTGACGAGTCCTCGCCGCTGCTGCTGGTGGATTCGCTGACCGTGATGGACCGCACCTACCAAAACCTGTTCCCGCTGCTGGCAGGTGTGGCGATTTTCTTTGGGCTGCTGCTGTGGGCCATCGTCAGCGCGCTGTGGGCGCGGATGCGGCGATGAACCGCGCTGACTCCGCCTCATGGCGGTGGCTGCTGCCTGCGCTGGTGATTGTGCTGCTGGCGGCGGGGCTGCGTTTTCACCTGCTGGGGGCGCAGTCGCTGTGGAATGACGAAGGCAACAGTTATGTGCAGGCCACACGCTCGTTCGCGGATATTGCCGCCAACGCCGCGCGTGATATTCATCCCCCTGGCTACTATTGGCTGCTCAAAATCTGGATGGTGCTGACCGGCGAAAGCGAGTTCGCGCTGCGGTCGCTCTCGGCTTTTGCCAGCCTCCTCGGGGTGGCGCTGACCTATGCATTGGGAAGGCGGCTGTTCAGCCCGCTGGCCGGGCTGGCAGCGGCGCTGCTGGTGGCGCTCAATGCCTTCAGCATCTACTACGCGCAGGAAACACGCATGTACGCTCTACTGGCCTTATGGGGCGTGCTCGGCATGGGGTGTCTGGTAGGATTTTTGCAGGGCGCGCTGCGCGCCTCACCGACCGTGACCCGCTGGGCGCTGGCGTTGGCGCTGGTGAATGCTGCCGGGTTATGGACGCAGTACGCCTACCCGTTCGTGATGCTGGCGCAGGCGGTGATCGTCGTCGTCTGGCTGGTGGCGACCTGGTCCAAACTGGGATCGCCGCTGCGCTTCATCGGCCTGTATATCGGGGCCAATCTGCTGACCCTCGTGCTTTACCTGCCGTGGCTGCCGCAAGCGCTGCATGCGCTTACCAGTTGGCCGAATACCGGCGAGGCGGTCGATTTTGGTCCTGCGCTCGGCACGCTGGTGGGCTGGTTTACCTTTGGCATCACCTATCGCGAAAATGACCCCAGTTGGATTGCGGTGACGCTGCTGCTGCTGGTACTGGGACTGCGCACCCGGCTCGGTGCGGATAACTGGCGCGGGCTGCTGGTGCCGGTGGTGTGGGTATTGCTGCCCGTGGGTTTATTTCTGGCATTGGGGATGTTCCGCGAAGGGAATATCAAGCTGCTGCTGCCTTCGCAGATCGCGCTGGCGTTGTGGCTGGGGCGCGGCATGGATGCGGTGTGGCGGCTGGAAATACCCTACCGCCGCTGGCGATTGCTGCCCCGGCTGGCTGTGAGTCTGGCGCTGGCCGGGATCGCGCTCAATATGTGGAGCGGCCTGGCTTTCCTCTACCATGACCCGGATTACCAGCGTGATAATTACCGGGCGATTGTGCGCGAGATCGAGGCCAACCTCGGCGCAAATGACGCCGTGATTCTCGATGCGCCCAATCAGGAAGAAGTGTTTCGTTACTACTACGCGGGCGCTGCGCCGATTTATCCGCTGCCGGAGGGATTGGGCGGGGATGATCAGGCAACCCGCTCACAGGTGCGCCAGATCATTGACGCGCATCGCCAGTTGTTCGCCGTCTACTGGGGCGAAACCGAGCGCGATCCGCAGCGGGTGGTCGAAGGCACCCTGAGTGATTCTGCCTATGAAGCGGGCGGTCAATGGTTTGGCGACGTGCGGCTGGTGCGTTATGCCACTCCTGTCGAGCTGACGATTGAAGTTGAAGTCAATGCGCCGTTTGGTGATGCGATCACGCTGGAGCGTTACGCGCTCAGTGCGGATACGGTGCGCCCTGGCGACCTGCTGCAACTGCGGCTGGACTGGCGCACCGATTCAGCGCTGCAAACCCGCTACAAGGTATTTATCCAACTACTGGATGCGGATGGCAGGTTGGTCGCGCAGCGTGACAGCGAACCGGGCAATGGGCTGGCGCTGACGACCACCTGGACTCCTGATGACGTGATTCAGGACCAACATGCACTGATTATCCCCAATAATTTATCACCAGCTAATTATTCGCTCATTCTCGGACTCTACAATGGAGATGATCCTCAGGCACGGCTGCCTGTGAACAATACAGATTATCTGCAATTGACGGCGGTCACTGTCGAGCCGTAGGTATTGCCGCCTGCATCAACAAATGTGTGGAAAAGGGAGAGTCGAGACATGCGTGTGATAATTACCGGAGGGACCGGTTTAATTGGTTCAAAGCTGGCGAACGAGCTGGCACGGGACGAACACGAGGTCATTGTCCTCAGCCGCAGCCCACGCACGGCGAAAGGCCTGGATAGCAAGGTCAAAGTCGAGGGATGGGATGCCAAAAGCGCACATGGCTGGGGGCCATTGGTCAACGGGACCGACGCAATTATCAACCTGGCCGCCTCGAACCTGGCCGGAAATGGCTTTTTCCCGCAGCGCTGGACAGACGAACGCAAAGCGCGGATTCTCCAGAGCCGCCTGGACGCCGGAAAAGCGGTACTGGAAGCGATTGAACAGGCGGAAACCAAGCCAAAAGTGCTGATTCAGGCATCGGCAGTCGGTTATTATGGCGCACGACGGGCCAATGACGAGATCACCGAGCAGGCTGCCGCTGGAAATGATTTTCTGGCGGATGTCTGCAAACAGTGGGAAGCCTCCACCGAGGATGTCGAACGTATTGGCGTGCGGCGGCCTGCCATTCGTACCGGGGTGCTGCTGAGCAAGGAAGGCGGCGCGCTGCCGAGGCTGGCGCTGCCGTTCCAGATGTTTGTCGGTGGGCCAATGGGCAGTGGTAAGCAGCCTGTCCCGTGGATCCACATGGACGATGTGATCAGCGCGATTCGCTTTTTAATGACGCATCCGACAGCGACCGGGCCGTTTAACCTGACCGCGCCCAACCCGGTGACCAATGCCGAATTTGGCCGCAAGCTGGGCGAAGCGATGGGCCGGCCCTCGCTGATTCCGGTGCCAGGGTTCGCGCTGAAAACCGCGTTTGGCGAGGTGGCGACAGTAGTGCTGGATGGTCAATGGGCGGTGCCTGCACGGCTGCTGGAACTGGGCTTTACGTTCAAGTATCCAACGGTTGAGGAAGCGCTGGCGGCATTGTATGGGCGAGAAAGTACCACGGTAGCCCACTGAGGGATGGTGCTACATCCAGGGGAATAAAAGGGCGCGGCATCTGTCGCGCCCTTTTTGATTCCTAGTCCATGACCTGCTGCAGCCAGCGATAACTGTAGGCCGGTAATGTCACTGTTTTACCCACAGCCTCATCAGGGTCCAGCGCATCGCGGAAGCGCTCACCTTCGGGCAGGGTGTAGGTGAATGCTTCCCCCCCCAGGTTGTGCAGTGCCAGCACCGTCTGATCATCATCGCGCCGCCAGAAGCACAGTAAATTGGTCGGCAGGTCTTCCAGCCATTGCAGCCGCGCCCGTGCCAGCACCGGCAGCCGCTTGCGTGTTTGAATCATATTGCGGATGGTATGCAGCAGCGAATCAGGATCGCCCTGCTGTGCTGCCACGTTGACGCTGCGATAGCCATATTCGGGATCGTTGATGGCGGGCGCATAAAGCCGGTCCACCGGGGCGCTCGAAAAGCCGCCGTTGGCTTCGCCAGACCACTGCATCGGCGTGCGGACGCCATTGCGGTCGGGCTGCGTGATGTCATCGCCCATGCCGATTTCGTCGCCGTAATACAATACCGGCGCACCGGGTAAGGTAAACAGCAGCGAATTGAGCAGTTCAATCTTGCGCCGGTCATTCCCCATCAATGGGGCCAGCCGCCGCCGGATGCCCAGGTTGAGGCGGTAGCGCTGGTCCGACGCATAGTAATCCCACATGAACTGGCGGTCCTCTTCCGTGACCATTTCCAGCGTCAGCTCGTCGTGGTTACGCAGAAAAGTGGCCCACTGGGCATTGTCGGGGATCTCGGGTGTTTCAGCCAGGATGTCTACCACCGGGGTGCGGTCGCCTTTTGCCAGCGCCATATACAGGCGCGGCATGACCGGGAAGTGAAAGCACATGTGGAATTCATCCGAGTCGCCAAAGTAAGGGCGCAGATCGCTCGGCCACTGGTTTGCCTCGCCCAACAGGACTGAGTTGGGATAGTTGAGATCGACAAAACGGCGCATCTCTTTGAGGTAATTGTGCGTTTCCGGCAGGTTCTCGCAGCTGGTGCCTTCCCGCTCAAAAAGATAAGGCACCGCGTCCACACGGAAGCCATCAATGCCCATATCCATCCAGAACTTGATGATGTTGATCATCTCCTGGCGCACACCCGGATTATCGTAATTGAGATCGGGCTGGCTGCTGTAGAAGCGATGCCAGTAGAATTCCTCGGTGCGATCATCATACGCCCAGTTCGATACCTCGGTATCGAGGAAGATGATGCGCGCATCTTTATAGCGTTCGTTGTTATCACTCCACACATAAAAATCGCGCATCGGGGAGTTCTTATTGCTGCGCGCTTCGATAAACCAGGGATGCTGGTCGGAGGTATGGTTGACGACCAGGTCGGCGATAATCCGCATGTCTCGACGATGGATTTCCTGCACAGTCATTCGAAAATCTTCAAGAAAACCAAAAGTGGGATATATACCAAAAAAGCTGCTGATGTCATAACCATCGTCGCGCAAGGGGGAGGGGTAAATCGGGAGTAACCAGATACAATCTACGCCCAACCACTGGAGGTAATCGAGTTTTTGACGAAGGCCGGTGAAATCACCGTGGCCGTCGCCATCGGAGTCATTAAATGCGCGGAGGTATAGTTCATAAAAGACTGCATTGATATACCAGGACATTCTCTACACTCAGCTGACGTGATAACAGAAAACAAGGGCGCAGATCGCTGCGCCCTTAAAAGATACCCTAAACCTCGTTCCTGACAAGGTGGGAAATCATCCGCCTTTGACTGAACCAGCCAGCAGCCCGCGCACGAAATAGCGCTGCAGCGAGAAGAACACGATCAGCGGCACGATAATCGAGACAAAGGCACTGGCGGTCAGGATTTCCCAGTTATCCCCGCGAGAGCCAAGTAGTTCACGCAGTTTGGACGTGAGCACGATTTGATCGGCATCTTTGGTCAGGAATACCAGGGCGACCAGCAGGTCGTTCCACACCCACAGGAACTGGAAGATGGCGAAGGAAGCCAGCGCCGGCACAGACAGCGGCAGCACCAGCCGGGTGAAAATCTGGAAGTGGCTGGCCCCGTCAATCTTGGCTGATTCGATCAGCTCACGTGGGAGACCACCGATGTAGTTACGCAGCAGGAAGATCGCCAATGGCAGACCGAAGCCGGTATGGGCTAACCAGATGCCAGGATAAGACTTGGCTTCAAAGAACGGCAGCGTCTGCGAAACGGAGTTATACATGCGCAGCAGCGGGATCAGAGACATCTGAAGTGGCACCACCAGCAGGCCGACCACCACCGCAAACAGCACCTGACGTCCACGGAATTCCATCCACGAGAAGGCATAAGCAGCAAAAGCCGCAATCGCAATCGGGATAATGGTAGCCGGGATGGTGACGGTGAATGTGTTGATGAAGGATTGGTCGATGCCTTCTGAGGTCAGCACCTGCTCATAATTGGCGAGTGTAAAGCTGGGCGGCAGGGCGGCCTCATAGTAGATGCGCTGACCACGGTCCATTTCAAAGGGTTGTGGCGATTGCAGGGTGTAGGTGCCGTCCTCGCTGATGCTGAGCGTTCCGCCGTTGTCGAGTTCGGCAACATCACCCACCTGGAAAGCAACCGGGTTATTGGCAGTCAGACCAAAGGCCCGCACACTGCCACCGCCTTCTTCCAGGACATTCCCTGTAATGACGTAGGTGCCGTCCTCCTGCTGGATTTGATCATCCGCAGTGCCGGTACGGGCGGCCTGTGTGCGAACTGCCGTCCCCAAACTGGTCCACCAACCGGAGATGGGGAGCAGGTCGGGGTTGCGGAACGAGCTGATGAACAGGCCGAAGGTTGGGATCGTCCAGATGACGACCAGCGCAATCAGTGCCACACGCACGAGGAACCCGCCTAATGTCATATTCAGGACTGGCACACGCGCGTTGAGTGAAAGCCTTCGCTGTTGTGGACGTTGAAGGGTGGTGGAACTCATCGGAAGGCCTCCTCTTTCTGGAACCGGCGGATATTAACGATCATAATCGGAACCACAGCAACCATGATGACCAGCGCCAGTAAACTGGCATAGCCGTAGTCGAAGGCCCGGAACATTTGATCAAACATATAGTTTGCCATCACCTGCGTGTTCCAGTTGCCGTTGGTCATCGCCAGCACAATATCGAAAACCTTCAGCACCACGATCACGATCGTAGTCCAGACGACGAAGATGGTGCTCATGATCTGGGGAACCATAATACGGAAGAAGATCTGGATCCCATTTGCGCCGTCGATGCGGGCGGCTTCTAAGGTTTCTTCAGGCACACCGCGCAGTGCCGCTGACATCAGCACCATCGCAAAGCCTGTTTGAATCCAGATCAGAATGATCATCAGGAAGAAATTATTCCAGAATGGAATTTGAAGTACGTCTACCGGTTCTCCGCCCAGCCCGACGATAATGGCATTCACAAGGCCAATAGAGGGGTTAATAGCATAGACGAATTTCCAGATCACGCTGGCACCGACGAAAGAAATTGCCATCGGCATGAAAATGAGCGATTTCGCGATGTTGCCCCAGCGCACGTTATCGGCCAGCACCGCAATCACCAGCCCAAACGCGGTGCTGAAGGTGGGAACCATGATCAACCACAGCAGGTTATTGCGCACTGCTTCCAGGAAATTTTCATCGGTCAAAGCGCGTTTGTAGTTGTTGAGGCCCACAAACTCACGACCATTGGCGTTATTGAAGCTCAAAAATAATGTTTGAACTGCCGGGTAAACTAAATAGATGCCTAAAATAAGGAGCGCAGGTGCCACAAACAGCCAGGGGCGGATTGTCTCGCGTATGCCTTCCCGGCTGACGAATTCACCCGTGCTACTGTGAGTATCCGGCAGTAACGCGTTAAGCAGGTAGTTGCTGCCATAAAAGTAGAGTGCGGTGATGCCAACGCCTACCACGATTGCAACTAATGC
>JAIOHN010000635.1 GCA_019912985.1 Anaerolineae bacterium
TGGCATGACCCCCATCGCCCGCGCCATGCGATCCGCCACCGATAGATGGTCAACACTGCCAGCGGCGGGCTGCCCGTTCTGGATGCGCTCCATCTGCATCCCCCGGATGACATCGCCCATGACCCCGGCGACATCGCCGCCACCCGATACTTTCAACTGCCCCAGCATGACCTGCATTTGCAGGCGGGCGACATTCGCCAGCGCTTCGGCGCTTTGTTCCAGCCGTGCCGCCACCTGGTCAAAGCGGCTCATATCAGACTTGCCATCCTTTTCCATCATCGCGCCCAGTGTGGAGTGCGTGCCAGTAGAAGCTTTCAACGCATCCGAAACGTGCTGCTCCATTTCCTCGCTGTTCATCTCGGCAGTGTAATCACTGCGCTCTTGTCTCCGGCGGGCATCCGATTGACCTTCGCCTTGCGAGGTATCGTGCAAAGGCACAGCAGCGATGGGTGTGAACATCCCCGTGCGCCGCGCTCGGGCTGGCGTGAAGCCTGCGACCATCTCACCGTTTTCATCCTCAAACCAATCGGCATCATTCTGAGGACGTGCGCCGCGCTTGCGTTTGGCGTCTTTGGGCAGCGTCCAGCCTTCGAGTGCCTCACCCACTGCCGGAACCAGCATCGGACGCGCGACGACGCGCCCGTATTCGTCATACTCAGCTTTGGTCGGGTCGCGGTCACTCAACAGCGCCGCGCCGACCAGTGGTGCCGCGGCACGCCCAATGACCGGGATATTGCGTGCGACCTGCCGCGTCGCCGCGCCTTCAGTGAACTGCTCGGCAGCGTCCCCTAAAGCTGTCCCGCGCAAACCGGGTAGGTGTGTTAAAGTGCGGGCAGCGCCGCTCAGACTACCAAATCCCCCGAACATCAAGCCCGCCGTCTGCGCGGTGGTCGCGCCGTTATTGAGCGCGTTCATCCCCGCCAGCGCATTCGACCCCATACTGGTTGCCAGGGATGCTCCGCCTGTCGCGGCGGCAGTTGCTCCGGTCACAGCAGCCGATGTGACCGAACCAGGTGACAGCAGGACGCTGCCTGAGACCTGCCCCATCGCGTTGAACAGACGGTTGAAGCTGTTCCAGACGGCTTTGATACCCGACCACATCGTAATCACGATGAAGACCAGACAGATCAGCCCGATGCCGATAATCGCAGCAGCACTGCCCGTCGCCGCGCCTGCCAGGAAGAAACCGATGACCAGTGCTTGAATCAGCGCGATGATGGTGGTTTGGACGATCAGTTCAATCCACTGGTTGATGATGCTGTGGGCGATGCTCTCGGTGCGTTTGAAGAAGGCAAACAGAATTGCCACCCCAAACGAGACGAAAGTAATGCCCATCGCAATCGTGATGAGCAAATGGACGATCTGTTCCACCAGTCCAAACAGCAGCAGCGGCCACGCCGTCAGCCCTCGCTGCTGGGATGAGCCTGCCATCGACACCGCGCGGTCACGCACCGTATCGTCCACATCGTCCCAGGTGATGGGCGAAACATTGTGGTCGAAGTAATTGCCCTCCATATTCCAGTCCATCGGCACAACCGAGGTGCCACCTTCGCCCGCCCACGTTGAGGGGTTGGGATTTTGCAGGTAAATGCCGCAGCCGGGGGAATACACGGGTTGGGGATAACCCATGACATCCTGAGCATGACCACGCAGATAGGCCATCGTTATGTCCAGTCCATCAATCGGTCCGGGTTCCGTCGCGCCCGGCAGGTAGACATCAAACTGGTCGCACAGCACCCCTAAATCCAGATCGTTGGAATCAACCTGGGCCAGTGACGAGAAATCCCCGGCATTGTCGTCCAAACCCTGAAGGACACTCAGGTACATCACCTGACTGATGTTCAGCCGGAAGGTGTTCATGCCCTGATAGAAACTGGGGCCAATCGTGAAAAACAGAATACCCGCCACATACCACATCATGGCACTGCGCGGCGCGACGACATCCAACCGGATGAACGCCGCCAGCAGGTAGGTGATCCCCAGTACCAGCAGCGCGACCACAAACACCACACCGATGGCAATACTCAGACTCTCGTTGGTCTGGGCAATGATCGGCATGAAGGCATTTTCAATCAGGTACTGGTTGATGAGCTTGATGGTGTAACCCGCCATCAGGACTGCTTCTTGCAGACTCCAGTGAACTCCGGCGATCAGGACGATGACGCTGTAAAACAGTTCATCAATCATCCGTGCGAAATCAGGCATGGTTGCTCCTTTCCTCTAATCGGCGACATCGCCGGAACAGTACGGATTGGCAGCATTGACCCAGGTGATGCGGTTGCCACCCTCCCCATCCAGCAGATAGGCGAATTGATTGACGCTCCCCGCAGGAATATATGCCGCCAGTCGATAGATGCGCGTCGAACCGGGTGTCAGGGGATCGTAGTTTTCACTGGTGAAGCCTGCCGCCGCCATCGCTGCTTCGGAGGTCTGCCAGGTTCCGGTCTGTTCACCGCTGGCAGTCGTGATACGGGTAATGACCATCAGGGCGATGGGAATAGTCTCGTAGGTCGCGCTCCCCAGATTGCGGATTTCCAACCGCCACGTCACCAGATTGCGCGACCCGGCGGGCTGGCTTTGCACATTTTGCAGGCGGAAACGCAGACGCAGCGGCGCACCGGACTGCCCAACAAAGACCGCATCTCCCACATAAAAATCCTGCGGCGGGGTGATAGTGTAAGGCGTGGGCGGAGGCGGCAGCGTGGGCATAGGTGTGCCTGCCAGGATGGTCGCTGTTGCCTGCGGCACTGCTGTTGGGCAGGTGTAGGAGGCGGTATCGGTCACAAGCGTCCCGCACGCCAATGCTGCAAAGAGCAGCATAATCGGCGCGACCAGCAGATAGATCGAGCGCAGCAGCATCGAACGCTGTACCTGTTCAAAATTCAACTCATTACTCATCACTCGTTCCTCATCACTTCTTATGGAATCAGACCGGGTTGGTTGCCGGGGGTGAGCAGCAGCGTGAACCGCACATTCCCACCACGACGGCTGTTGGGAAGCTGCCAGACCTTGCCAAAATACGGCACGACCACCCGCGCCTGTGCTGATGTCACGACCTGAAGCTGGGCGAAGCCGCTGCTGTCGGTGAATGCCTGCGCGATGACGCGGTTGGTTCCTACTTCGACCACCCGCACCGAAATGCCAGACACGCCTTCCGCCGGATCGACGGCGCGGTTGCCGTTTTCGTCGTAGGCGATGACGACAGAGACTGTTACCAGTGAAGGAGGAATCGGGGTCGTGGTGGGCTGCACCGTCGGCGGCGCACCGACCAGTTCCACACCAGCGGCTGGCATTGGCTGCGGGGTCGGCGTGTAGGTCTCGACAGGCGGCGGGATAATGAGCGTGTTCGCTGTTCCGCGAAACACCTGTATCGCATCCAGCGCCAGCACGTAACCTTCACTCTGCGGGTTGCGTCCCTGGGCACTGCGAAGCTCTAAGGTATGGATGCCGCTCCCGACGGTGTAAACCCGTGTGCCGGGAAATGCCAGTTCGGGCGCATAGGCATCTACCATGTCGATGACCACGCCATCCACCACCACCTGAAAGATGCCCATGTTGCGGGCGGCGACGTAACGGATACGTAAGCCTTCGCCTTCAAAGCTGAAGCTGGCATAACTCTGCCCATTTTCGCTGCGGTGATACTGTCCCCGACTGGCATTTGTATGAAGACGCGGTTCCCAGGGCGTGCTGTAGCGCACCGCCGGGTTATCCGACTCGAAGCTGTACCAGCCTTCGTAGGGTGGCGGTTCATTGGTGGCATCTGGCAGCGGTTCGATGGGCTGGGGCGGCGCGGACAGCAGGATTGTCCCGAAGGGAAAGTCCGTCGCTGTGGGTGGCACATGCACACCCGGCATGACCGCGCTGATGTCCAGTACCCGCGTTGCGAGCGTCGGGGTCAGGGTTGGTGTGAAGGTCGCCGTTGCTGTTGACGTGTAGGTCAGGGTCAACGTCGCCGTCGCGGTAGGCGTATCGGTTGCCATTGGTGTGCGCGTCGGCGTATCCGATGGGGTCAGCGAGGGCAGCACCATCAGGGTCGGCAGTGCCGCTGTCGCCCGTTCATTCCGTTCAAATAACAGGTAAAAGACCGTGCCCCACATCACCAGACACAGCACCGCCAGGATCAACAAAAAACGCCGCATTCGTCACCTCCGTCTCTCACTGAGACTCAGCGTAACAAAAGCGGCGTGTCCAACCCGTGTAGAATTACACTTTTAGCCCGTCAATTTTGACAAATCGGGCGGAAAAATTACCATCAGGCTTCCGTCGGGGCAAATCCCTCACTCACCGCCCGGCTGATGAGGTGTTCGTTGGTGGTCGCGCCGAAGCGCTGTTTCAGCTTATAACGCAGGAAGTAAGCGCGGCGCATGGGGATGTCCATCTGGCGGGCGATGTCGGCGATGTGCAAACCCTGCATCAACAGCCGCAGTACCGCGCGGGCTTCGGTATCCAACTGCCAGTCGCGCAGCGGTGACTGCATCGCTAACAGATAGGCGCTGTTAGCAGTTGGGGAGAGGTACGGGCGATTTTGCACAACCGCGCTGACAGCAGGCAGCAGATGATCGGTCAGATCGTCGCCCTCAAAGAGGTACGCCAGCACACCGCAGGCAAACAAATCCCGGATCAGCAGCCCTTCAGCCACGCCACCCAGGATCATCAACCGTGATTGGGGTGTGATGTGTTTCAGCCGCTCAACCAGCGCCAGCACATCGACCAGCGTGTCCAGTTGCTCATTGAGAAGGATGACTTCCGGGCAGAGCTGCTTGCAGGTTTCCAGCAGTTCACTGGCGCTGCGGACGGTTGCCACTACCTCACAGGCGGGATTGTCCTTCAGAATCGTCTGGATGCCGACCAGCATCAGGTCGGCTTCATCCGCGATGAGGATACGTCGTTTCATGTCCTTGCCCTCGTCCCATCCAACGGTGTGTTTTCAGCCTAGCATAAAAGCGCTTGTGCGTGGGCGAGAAAATGGGACAACCGGCGCGAGAATTTGGGACAATCGCGCCGGGAATTTTCTCAGGGTCATGTAATTTTTACAATCGCGGGAGAAGAGAGAAATAAAGACGAGGATCAAATCACTCTTTACGTTCAAGCAGCCCCTGCTTGCGGGCGGCATCGACCAGGCTGTCGTTGTTGCCAACGCCTAATTGTTTTTTCAATTTGGCGCGTGAGCGGTAAACAGTCTTACTGGAAATTCCCAGTCGCTGACCAATCTCTTTGACCGGCAGTTCCAGTTCCAGCAGCCGCAGTACATCCCAGTCCTGGCTGTCCAGTTTCGGTGGCGAACTGCTGTTCATGATTTTGAAGGCATCCGGGGAAATGAATGGATACCCACCGCTGATGAACTGCAATGCCTTGAGTAACTGCGCCTGCACATCGCCATTCTTGAGGATGAAACTGGCATTGCCCTGACGCATCACCCCCTGAATGTACTCCTTGCTGCGCCGCTGGCTCAGGACGATGAGTCCGGTATCCGGGTAGCGCTGGTGGCAGGTGGCGGCTAACTGCATCACTTCATTGGGATGCACCGTCTGGTCATCCACAATGAGGACTTCGACCGCCTGCTGCTTGAGACAGGGGTCTACCTCACGCACATGGACCAGCGTGGCGGTCACTTGAAAAGGGTCGCCAGCATCGCTGACGATCCCCTCCACTCCCTTGCGGGTGATGTCATTACGGTCAATCACGACCACTCGGACGGGTTTCATTTTATACTATACCTCCTTGCGACCGCGCCGAGGGTCGCTCACTGAACGAAAATTGCGAACCGATGTTCTATTCTCAATTTTCAATGATATTACAAATTCCAAACGATGCAAGCTGATTAAGATTGAACCACCTACGAAAATAGTAGGAAGTTGGTTTGTCCGCCCCCTTTGTCCAAAATTCCCGATTCAGTTGTCCATTTTTCTCAGCCCTTGTGTCCCATTTTCCCATCGGAGTTGTCCCATTTTCTCAGGCAGATTGTCCACTTTTCTCGCACACAAGTTCTATTTTTTCACTTATCCTGAAAACATCAAGCTGACGAAAGGAAACCAGAGTGATGGATCAGGAACCTTTTTCGGAACGGGTCGCGTTTCGGCTGACAGCAGCGACGCGGCGCAGACTGGAGCAGTGGGCGAAAGAGCAGCATCGTCCACTTGCCAACCTCATTTTTATTTTGGTGGTACAGGCGCTTGAGGCAGAAGAGCAGCGGCGTGGACAGCCCTTTGCAGTGCCGGAGCGTGAAACGTTATGACACCAACTTTTACGCTTTCACCGCACGATACCTACGGACTGGCGCGGGCGCTGGTGGGCATGTCCTGGGACAGCTTACAACTCAGTCCCGCTGTTGGACTGCTGCTGGCGCATCTTGACCCGAATGTGCCGGATGATCTGCGCTTTCTCCGCAAAGTGCTGGGACAGGAACTGCTGCGGGTGGTACTGGCGGTAGACCCGAATGCGCCACCCCCACCGCTGCCGCAGCGTGCTGCCGACCTCAATATCGTGCCGGAGCTGCCAGCGTCGGCAAAACTGACCGATGCCCAGCTTCAACAGGCAGCGAGTGTCGGGCAATGGCTGAATGACTACATCCGTTGGGCGGGCAGCGCTGCCAATGAAACGCCGTTGGCTTTTCATCTGGGTGCGGGGTTGTACCTGGCTGCTATCGCCGTCGGGCGCAGGCTCTACATTCATACCCCCTGGCGGCAGCAGGTTTTTCCTAACCTGTATCTAATGGTGGTCGCGGTTTCGACGTACTACCGCAAGTCAGCCGGTTTGAGCCTCGCTTCGGAAGTGGCGCGGCTGGCAATCCCGCACATGCTCATGCCGCAGCCGGGATCGCCGGAAAACTTCATGTCGATGCTGGGCGGCATTCTCCCGCCCAACTTCGCTGACATTCCGCAGTTGGATCGGGCGCGATTGGAGAAGGGCAACCGCTATGCCGCCCAGCGTGGGCTGCTCCGCGACGAGCTTTCCGGGCTGTTCAAGTCGATGGGCAGGGACTACATGGCGGGTCTGAAAGAACTCATCATGACACTTTATGACTGCCCGCCCTATCTGGACAGCAATACCAATAACAAAGGATTGGTCGTGATCCGTGATGCCGCGCTCTCCATTCTGGGAGCAGCGACACCCGCTGAACTGTCGTCGGCGCTTTCGTCGGCGGACTGGTTCAATGGCAACCTCGCCCGTTTTGGACTGCTCACACCGGAACCGGATTATAAGGAACGGGCTGCTCCGAAAGACAGTCAGACCCCCACCGAACTGGCGACCCGTTTGCGTCGCTTGCATGAACGCCTGCCAGAACCACCGCTTCCTGACGCGCTTGGCGAAAAGAAAACCAGCGAAGCCTGGTCGCTCTCGGCGGACATCTGGATCGCCTGCCATGCCTATGAACAGGCGCTGCGGGCGATGACTGCCCCCAGTTCCTCATTAGATGACCGTCTGCGTGCGGTTTACGGGCGGTTGCATGTGCAGGCGATTAAGGTAGCGACCCTGTTGTCGGCGATGGACTGGGCGGACCAGGAGGGTGGGCTGCCGCATCCGAAGGTGACTGCCGCGCACTGGTATCGGGCGCAGCAGATTGTCGAAGACTGGCGGGCATCCGCCCATCGCTTGCTGGCGGATTTAGGCGAAAACGAAGAGGGGCGGCTGGAAAACCGCATTCTCAGCTTTCTGCGGGCCTGCGGTGGTGTGGCAACGGTGCGAGATATTTATCGAGCGCTCCGTTCTGCGCGTAAGCCGGTGATTGAGGCGCTTCGAGCGTTGGAAGAAGACGGTTGCATCGAGCGGGTCGAACTCCCGCCGAAACCAGGCGTGAAATCAGAAGCCTATCGCCTGACCGATGAAGCAACTGTCGCAGGGTCGTGACAATTGCCAGCAATTGTCAAATGTCAATTGTCACAGCGCATGTCAATTAGAGAGCCGAAAGACGAAGACATGACGGATACACAACGTTTGAAAGAACACTGCGACCTGCGCCGCCTGGTCGAGCAGGATTTGGGTCCTGCCCCCTTGCACGGTGGTCGCGCATATTTATGGAAATGTCCCTTCCATCATGAACACAAGGGCTTTAGCCTGGCAGTCTGGGCCAATGGCTATCGGTGCTTTGGAGCCTGTGATACCAGCGGCGACGCGCTGGACTGGCTCACGAACTACCGTCGCCTGAGCTTTGTCGAGGCGCTGCGGGTGCTGGGCGAACGGATCGAGGATATACCCACTGTCGAGCGCAAATGTCTGAAATCCCCTTCCGAACCGCCGGAATGGGACTGGCAGCATCGCGCGGAATGCATTGTCAGTCAGGCGGAAGAAACGCTGTGGTCAGAAGTCGGCGAACCCGCCTTAAATTATCTCACAGGCAGAGGTTTGACCACCCGCACCATCCGCGCTGCCCGGTTGGGGTATGTGCCGGGAGATTTCCGCAGTTGGCGGGGCATCGAGGGCATGGATGTCCCCTGCGGCATTACCATCCCCTGGTTTGCAGCCGACGCGCTCTGGGCAGTCAAAGTCCGCCGCGCCTACGGCACACCGAAATATCAGCAGATCAAAGGTGGCAACGTCAACGGCTTGTATGGCGCTGACGGGCTGGCAGATCAGGATATCGCTTTATTTTGTGAGGGCGAGTTTGATGCACTCCTGGCACGGCAGGAAGCCGGTAATCTGGCAGCCGCTGTGACCTTGAGCAGCGCCACCGCGATCCTCAGTTCACGCTGGTATGCCGAACTGACGCACTGCCATACCGTTCTGGTTGCCTATGACCGCGATGCAGCGGGTGAAAAAGGCGCGAACCGTCTGCTTTCCCTGTCGTCGCGTTTTCGCACTATTCAACTTCCCGTTGGCAAAGACATCACTGAGTTCTATCTGAAGGGTGGTGATGTTTACCACTGGATCGAGCAGGCACTTCCATGAAAACGCAAGCTGAAACCAATCCTGCTTTTCATCAGGAATCACATGAGATGTTGATGCGACTGTTAAAGGTGGCAGAACTCCTTAACAAAGGAAACCGTGATCAGCAGGCTACGAATAGGTTTGTTGATCAAACATCATCACAGAATACCTTTGTCGAAAAAGAGCACCAAAAACCATAGCAGGCAGACTTCGTGTAACCTGTAGATCAGTGAATAACCTTAACTTTAGAGCTTATGACACTTCGACGGAAATCTAAATACCCAACACCGACACCTGGATGGGCAGTTTATCTTCGTACTAGCGATGAAGAGGCTCAGAATCCTGAAGCATCTCAGGCACGGCAGCGCTATATTATCAATAAGTCCGTTCTCGAGCGGTCTGACCTCCCTGTAATTGACGAGTACAAAGATGTTCTCACGGGGAGAAATCCACAGCGCATTGACTATCAGCGCATGTTGCAGGATGCACGATTTGGTAAGTTTTCGCATGTGGTAGTTGAACGGGCTGATCGCTTTGGACGCAACGATACTGAAGCGCTGCGTGCTATTGATGAACTGGATGAGTTTGGGGTTGCGGTGCGTTTTGCCAACCAGCCTGACCTCAATCCAATGGATGCCGATGACCGTATCATTGTTGCCTTATCGTTTACGCTGGCGCGGCGAGAATCGATCCTTTCAGGATTGCGTATTAAGGGTGCAGCGGAGACAAAACGAGCCAATGGTGGGTATCTGGGACGTGTTCCTGATGGGTTCATCAGTGTCGAAGATGAAGCGCCTGGTCGAAAGTCATATGCCAAGAAAAGTCATCACATCGAGCAAGATCCTGAACGTGGCAAAATCTGGCGGTTGGCGTGGGACTTGCTGTTGGGAGATAAACTCACTCTCGAAGAAATTGCTGAGGAACTTCACACTCGCGGTTATCACTATCGGAGTGGACGTCCGTTCGTCGAAGTGAAAGCCAATGGCAAGCGCAAAGTTCACTACAACACCATGTCCGACATCTTTCATAACTGGACATACGCTGGCTGGATCGTCAACATTGAAGAAGGTATCCCGCCAAAAACACTGCGTGGTAACTGGAACCCCATTGTCACCACGGAAGAGTTCGAGAAAGGACTCGCAATTCTTGCCAGACGACATGCTCATCGAGTAGTGCGACGCAGACATGATTACTTGTTGAAGGGTCTGATTTATATTGCGTTACCGGGTGATGAACGTCTGCGTAAGCTGACCGGATCGACATCGAACGCCAGCCGTTCGGGTGGTGGAACGTCCTATTATTGTGTGCCACGCAGCGACATCAATCTACTGTGTAGTGATATTGATGCTCAGATCCCATTGGAGATGATGCGGATTCAGGTTAATCCCGAAATTCTGCCTGCAATCCGGGATTGCTACACTCAGGCTATTGCCCAAAAACTGGGACATTTGCGCCCCGATGAACGAACGGAACTTGAATCGGCATTAAAGGCTGTTGATGAAGAAGAAGCACGAACAGCACGCCTCTTTGCAGCGGGCAAGATCACCGAAGCAATTTGGGACAACCTGTGGGCAGAATGGCAGGATCGTCGGCGCACACTGCGTTCTAATATCGAGTCGATGGATGTTCAGCAGGATTACCATGTCAATAATCTGGATGCGGCGTTAAAAATCATTGCAAAAGTCGGTTTACTGTATAATAGCTTGGAGCGGAGTGATCAGAAGGAACTGCTTCGCTTAATGGTCGAGAAAGTGGTTGTTGACCCCGAGGGAAAAGTGCGACTGGAATTACGTCCTCCCTTTGCCTACCTGCAAGAAATCTCTGAGCGGGTACGCTGTCAGGGTGAGGCTGGTGCAGACAAAACAAAAGCCAGCGAATATGCTGGCTCATGTTCGGATTGGATCCTAGATTGTGGGCAATATAGGACTCGAACCTATAACCTCTCCCACGTCAAAGGAACGCTCTGCCAGTTGAGCTAATTGCCCGTGGTTGAAGATTAGTATAGCGGATTTGCGATGCTTTGCAAGAGGGAGCCATCGGCGAAATCCAGCCTTATCCTAGCTCGGCACCTGAGTGCTGGCAAGAAAATAACCGCAGTGTTAGAGTAAGTGAAAAGGGAAAGAGGTGTACTGATGACAAAGCGATGGTTCATGCTCTGGGGCTGGGTCTATCGTCCAATTTCCTGGCAGGGATTTGTAGTGTTCGGTTTCACTGTTGCCTTTTGTATACAGGTATTCCTCGCGATTGATAGCCACTCTCACTCTGTTACGGATACCCTTTATAACGTTTTCCCCTATATCGTGTGCAGCCTCGTCGTGCTCTATTGGATTGCGGATAAAACCAGCGGCAAGTTATCTCAGGATAGATGAGTGCTCAGCATAGCTTTGGCGGAGATGTTCTAATTAATCTCTGCGGAGCTATGATAAATATCCTGTAGATAAAGGCGCACGGGCTGCATTTAGATCGTGACCCCTGGCGCTTGTTTTCAGTGCGTGCCGGGTCTGACTGTGCTATTATTCTCTTAATCTGAGTATTATTCAGGAGATCAACATGCGCGCCCGCCAATGGTTATTTTTGTGCTTCTTGCTCGTCCTGGGGTTCACGCCACAGGTGGTCCTGGGACAGTCTCCAACCACTGACGAAACCTGCCCGGCGCTGGTGAAAAAAGCGCTGGAAGATGTGGGCAACAACTGTGATGCGCTTGACCGCAACAGCGCTTGTTATGGGTTTAACCGGGTGGATGCAGCTTTCTTCGAAGCGCAGGAAGAGGGCTTCTTTTCCACACCATCCGACCGCACCGGGCTGAATCTGGTACAGAGTATCGAAACAGCACCGCTTTCCAGCGCGCTGGACTTATGGGGGATCGCGACCCTCAATGTACAGGCCAATGTCCCCGGCAGCCTGCCCGGTCAGGCAGTCGTGTTCATGCTGATGGGCGATGTGGAAATTGAAAATGCAGTGGAACCGGCTGAGGCTTATACACCCGCCGATCCCATTGACGTGACGGTCTTAGCTGCCGCCAATATGCGCTCCGGCCCTGGTACGAACTGGAACATCGTCGGCAGTGTGCCGCGCGGTGAAGTGGTCCCGGTAGACGGCCTGAATGCAGGTCAGGATTGGGTGCGCGTGTTGTATAACGACATCCTCGGCTGGATGAGCCGCGATCTGGTACAACCCGAAGTGCAGGGTTCGCTGAGCGATCTGCCGGTGATTGATGAAACCAAACGCACACCGATGCAGGCGTTTTACTTCCGCACAGGCGTGGGCGGCCTGGAATGTGTCGAGTCGCCGCCATCGGTGCTGGTCGTGCAGGGGCCGAATAACGTGCGGGTCGACATTACAGCCAACGGCGCGGACATCACCATTGGCTCAACCATCGCGCTGACCCTCACCGAAGATAACAAGATGCAGTTGTTTGTCCTCAGCGGCTCCGCGACGGTGGATGGCGTGGTCATTCCTGCTGGATTTATGACCCAAATCCAGTTGAGTGAGGATGGCCGGTCCCCGATTGGTCCGTGGGAAGGCAATCGCCCGATGACCGCGGAAGAAATCAACCAGTTCCTGCCGCTGCAAAATATCCCGGTGAACTTGCTGCATTACGAAATTTCGCTGCCGACCCTGCAACAGATTGCGCAAATTCTGGCGGCTATTCAGGCGGGCAGCGGCGGCGGTTCGCGGACGATTATCATCGGCAAACTCGTGGATGAGGATGGCGACGGCATTCCGGACAGCACTGACGATGGGCGCACCCTGATTGATCAGGATGGTGATGGCATTCCCGATATTACGGAAGACGGCCAGAAGCTGATCGATACTGATGATGATGGCATCCCTGATGGCATCGACGATACACCACCAGGGGAAGAAGCCACTGAAGAACCGGGGATCGGCCCGATTGTCCTGATACCCGGCCAGTACGAAACAGGTGGCGGCTGCCAGATTTCCGGTGGTGCGCCGGTCACGGATGTCGCGGCGGATGGCTCCGGCTTCACCTGGGGGCGGGTGCGCTTCAACCGCGCAGGGGATGGTGTGTATTACGCGGGCAGTATTCTGGCGGTGGTGATTGCGCCAGATCGCTTCCGGGTGGGTGGTTTGAACTCGGATGCCTGTGTCGCGGATTGGGTGCGAGTCGGCCCGTAAGCGAGACATAGAAGGCAAAAACATCGCGTGACGGTGGGGGTAATTCGCTCTTGCAGCGACCCCACCCCTATGCTATATTAAGCGGCACGCCGAGGTAGCTCAGTTGGTAGAGCATCGCACTGAAAATGCGG
>JAIOHN010000636.1 GCA_019912985.1 Anaerolineae bacterium
ACAAGAAATTGATGGATAGTAGTACAGAGTGTCAGGATTTAAAAATATAATTATCATCTGTGGGAATCTACCTTTCTTCTTCGTAGTTCAACGAAGGCTCGGAAAGTAGGATGACCTGAAAGCCGGGAGACCTGTTTGAACACGTTTTTGTCAATTCTTATATCCAAGGGGAAAGGAGAGACCGTAAATGAAATATGCATTTAGTATGTTGGCAATTATTTTAGTACTACCTATGAATTTTGTTGCGTTATTACCTTTGTTTGCTGCAACTGATAACTCTGATAACATTGAAGTCGGTTCTTCAACGTCAAATATGGCAGTTGTAGATTCTTCTAATCAATCAGAAGTGAGTGGTAATACTACCGGTAATTCAACAGAGGCCGTTCAGGAGTCCACGAATTTAACACCTCCCGCAACAGAGGCATTTCATTTGCCGGAAGTGACAGTTTATGGACGCGCGGACAGTTTGCTAGGCGTAGCAGGTGCGGCGTCTGAAGGTACGGTGGGCATAGAGGTATTTGAATATCGCACCTTGTCACGCCCAGGTGAAGTGCTGGAGACGGTTCCCGGCGTTATCGTCACCCAGCACAGCGGCGCCGGTAAAGCGAATCAGTTCTTTCTGCGCGGCTTTAATCTCGACCACGGAACGGACTTTGCCACGTCGATCAACGGAGTACCGGTGAATCTGCCCACGCATGGGCATGGTCAGGGCTATAGTGATTTGAATTTCATGATCCCTGAACTGATCGGGCGTGTGGATTTCCGAAAAGGGGTTTACTATGCCGACCTTGGCGATTTTTCGTCTGCCGGCGCTGCAGACATCAAATATGTTGATTTTCTTCCGCAAAGTATTGCGCAGGTAGAAGTCGGCAATTTCGGATACGAACGAGGCCTGTTCGCCTCATCACATCATACCGGAAGCGGAAATCTCCTTTACGCAGTTGAATTGTTCCATAATGACGGCCCCTGGACCGAGCCGGATGATTACAAGAAGATAAATGGTGTATTGAGCTATAGTCGGGGTAACGCCTGGTCAGGCTATAGCGTGAATGCAATGTCGTATGTTGGCGACTGGAACGCGACCGATCAAATTGCCCAACGTGCCCTGAATGCAGTTCCTGGCTTTGGCCGTTTCGATTCACTGGATTCAAGTGACGGTGGCGACTCGCAACGCCACAGTTTTTCTGCCGAGTGGCATCGTGCAGATGCGGATTCTGCCACAAAGGTATTGCTCTATGGACTCTACTATGACCTGGATTTATTCTCCAATCTCACGTACTTTCTCGACAGCCCTCAGGGCGATCAGATCGAGCAGGAAGACAAGCGGGGAGTTGGCGGGTTAAAGGTCAGTCATACATGGTACGGTGATATCTTGAACCGCGATATGGAAAACACCGTTGGACTGCAAATACGCAGCGATTCTATCAAAAATGGACTGTTCCAAACCGTAGACCGTCATCGTACGGATAAGGTTGATTATGACGGAGAAACGATTTCCAAAACAACCCGTGTGGATGATGTATGGGAGGCGAGTCTTTCCCCCTATGTTGAGAATAAAGTTCAATGGATGGATAAATTCCGCACGGTTTTTGGATTGCGAATGGATTATTACTACTTCGATGTGGATAGTGATTTATCTGCAAACTCCGGCACACGAGATGATGCGATTGTCAGTCCCAAAGGGTCACTTGTCTTCGGTCCGTGGGCCAAAACGGAGTATTACCTGAGCGCCGGCTTAGGTTTCCACAGTAATGCTGGTCGCGGTGTGACACAACATGTTGATCCAAAGACAGGAGATACTGTGGAACCAGCAGATCCGTTGGTGCGTACAAAAGGGGTGGAAATCGGTGTACGCACGACCATTGTTAAGGGGTTGCAAAGCACGTTGGCGTTGTGGTTGCTGGACATGGATTCGGAGCTGGTTTTTTCCGGAGATGCTGGCAGCACCGAGGCCAGCGCTCCTACGAGACGTTATGGTGTTGAATGGACAAATTATTATACGCCCACCAAATGGTTCTCCCTGGATGCAGATTTTTCGTTTTCACACGCAGAGTTTCGTGAAACTGTCGTTGGTGAAGGAGTGCAAGGTAAGCACATTCCAGGAGCAGTTGATAGTGTTATATCCACCGGGATTTCGTTCCATCAGCCAGGTGAGCGCGGCCTTTTCAGTGAACTACGCTTGCGTTTTTTCGGCCCTCGTCCTCTTACGGAAGACAATAGTATTCGTTCCGGTTCCACCAGTCTGCTGAGTGCGAAAGCGGGCTACAACTTCAATAAAAATTGGACTCTCAGCATTGAAGGTTTCAATCTTCTCGACAACCGGGATCATGATATTGATTATTACTATCCGTCGCGTTTGGAAAGCGAGGCCGCCGGCCCGGATAGTGGTGGTTACAACGATATTCACTTTAAATCGGTTGAACCTATTGCGGTTCGTGCCGCACTAACTTTCAGGTTTTAATTTAAAAAGGAGTGAAAAAATGCTTCATTTATTCTTAAGAGGAGGACCTGTTATGTGGCCTATCCTCGTTGCATCTTTGGCAGCCCTGACCGTAATAATAGAGCGGATTGCATTTCTTGTCCGTGAAAAAAAATCAAGGTATCCGGAAACTATAGGAAAAATATTTTCCGAAGTTGAGAAAGGAGACATTGAAAAAGCGATACAAGCAGGAGAAGGATGCAATGATTTTGTTGCTGCCACTCTGGTTTACGGTCTTTGCCACCGTCACAAAGCCTTTTCAAACGCACTTTTGCAGGCTGCAAATAAGGAACTTAAGCGTTTTAACCGGGGGCTTCCGGTGCTAGACACCATTATTACTCTTGCGCCGCTACTGGGTCTTTTGGGCACGGTGACCGGTATGATACAAGCCTTTGGCCTTTTGGGCGGCAGTGAGCTTGAGGCGCCTACGGTTATCACTGGCGGCATTGCCGAGGCCTTAATTGCAACCGCATACGGCCTGCTTACTGCCATCGTCGCGCTTATTCCGTTTAATTATCTGAACGCACGCCTTGAAGAAGCCAGACATGAAATTGAGGACGCCACCACGCATCTCGAACTTTTGCTATTAAAACAGGACAAAAGCTTATGAAGATACCACTATCAACAACCAGACGGAAGGCAAGGATAGAGATCATTCCGCTTATTGATGTTATATTTTTTCTCCTGGCTACTTTTGTAATGGTTTCACTTTCGATGGTCAAGAATCAGGGTATTAGTGTGAATTTGCCATCGGCCGCTACAGGCGCCCCACAAGAGCGGGAATCATCTGTAACCATTACCGTCACAAAGGCAGGAGATATATACCTGAATCAGGCAAAACTGGCTCCTGACCTTTTATCCCAGCGCCTGAAACTATTAAAGGCAGAGAATCCCGACATGAGAGTTTTTATTAATGGGGACAATGAAGCCTATTTTGGTAATGCAATTCAAATTCTTGACGAGGTAAGGTCTTCAGGAATCACGAAAGTTGCCATTCAGACAAAGCAAGGAGAATTTTTACAAGAATGACAACAGATAGATTCGGCTACCACAAGATCAAACCCGACAACCACGTACTGATGAAAGGATTTATACTTGCCTTATTCATTCATGGTGTTTTGTTTTTTATTGGCGGAAAGTATTTTAT
>JAIOHN010000637.1 GCA_019912985.1 Anaerolineae bacterium
CTCAGCCGCCCGATATCAGGCAGGACGACTTCGCCGCCGTCGATAAGTTCCTCTGACCAGACTTCCAGCAGCAGATCGACGACTTCACTCACATCACGTCGCGTCTGGTGCGGTAGCCGTCTGGCGACCTTTGCGATCACGTCTCGGTGATACACGTTGTTTCTCCTGTACTTGTTTTTCGCTTTTGGGTCAGCGGCGAAAAGCCGTCTGACGCTGCCCACATGGGCAGCAGCAGCGCACACCGCAAAAATGTGCGGGTGTGCGGTCGTTCGGCGTGGCAAACCACGCTGAACGGTGCGGCGGCACCCTGACACCGCCGCACGGGTGCAAGCGCGAAACGGCGCTGCACCAAGCCCTCCCGGCGACTGAGGGACCAGCGATTTAGCTGGCTTAGGCCGGAGGGGGACATTCACCCACTCGACACGAAACCGTGTCCCCTCCGGTCGTACCCTGTTGGGCGTGCCCCAACAGGGATGGGCTGCGCCAGCAGGCCATGTCGTCGGACGCGAACGTTGCTTGCAACGCGCTACCATGTGGCACGCTTCATGCGCCGTGTACGACGCTGCGTTTCGGCATCAGTCAGGGCTGGATCATCCGTCTGTGCCTCGACTGGCGATGCACGCGATTGGTACTGTCCGACGGCGACCGGCTGGATGTTGGCGGCTACATCCTGGATGACGCGCTCCAGGTAGGCAGGCATCTCGTTCAGCGCATCTTTGATCCATAACGTGTCGCGGCGCACTTCCATCAGGTCTGGTAGGTCGATGATCTCACCGCGCTTCGGCTGGCGTCGGACACCAAGCTGCTCCCGGATCAGGTCGCGCATCTCGTCGCTGCGTTCGCCTTCTTCGATCCCTTCCCACCAGTCGAGAATATCCTGGTCGGTGTCGTAGTACGCTTTGAAGGCGATCAGTTTGAACCCTCGTTTGCTTTTCTTCTTCCTGGGCATAGTGCCTCCTTATATAGGGGTTTTACGCGGTATGCTCGGTTGGTATACCCGGTAAAACCCCCGTTCTGAACTAATCCTCGCGGGCGGCGAAATTGGCGTAGTAGAGATAGCCGCGTGCGTTCGCCATCTGTGCGTCCGGTACGAGCTTCGTCTGCGGGTAAGCCTCGGCGACTTCCTCATAGACCAGCTCGGCACCGCCGCCACTGAGGTAGATGACATCGACAGTCGTGCCGCGTTGCCATTTCTCACTCAGCAGATTCAACGTTGCACTCCGAAGAGGGGAGAGGGCTTCCTCAACCTCGCGGCTGTAGTCAACCGGCTTGCCGCTGGCGGTGAATATCCCGGTGCGGAGTACCTGCTCGATGATCTTGTAGGGCATCTTCTCGCGGTAGTCGCGCTCCAACATGGCGGCGATCCGTTCCTGCGCGGTGTAAACACCACCCTCGACGCTGCCGCTTTCGGCATCCACGAACTCGCCATCGTCGTCCAGGGCAATGTCCACCGTGTATGTCCCCACATCACACACCCCGGTTCGCATGTAGGTGTGATGCACATTGATGTCACCGTCTGGGGTCAACATCTGGGAATATATACTCCCGTAAGGTTGGGGCATCACCCGCACCTCGGTGATGTTGGCGATGATCTCGCACGAGTCGGTGGTGATGACGTGCTGACCCAGCAGCGATTCCTTCAACTCGTCCGCGTCCCGCATGTGATCGACGGGTAAACCCGTACTCAGGCGCAGGTGGACGACATCACGCCCCCACATCCCTTTCACCAGTTTGCCGATAGCCACTTTCGCCAGCCGTAGACGAAAAGCGTTGCCCATCGTCTTCTCGTTTGCGGTGCGTCCCCGTAGACGGAGCAGTTCACCGGGCGGGAGCTGTGCCAGTGCCAGATCGCCCACGAACCACTCACCCTCGTCGTCGCTGATGCGGTCGCCGGGGTACTTCTGCTGAATGGTTTCCTGCTGGAACTTGATCTCACGGGCGTGACCCATGACCGATGGAAAACCGAGGGCGGTGTCATCTGTTGCGACCTTGACCACGCCATAGCCGATGTCCAGTCCAACGGTGGTGATGCCGCTGGCTGCCGATGTGTCCTGCTTTTTGCTTGTTTTGCGCTTAGCCATTTTCTGTTTTCTCTCAATTCACAATGGTTGATAGCTGTTGGTTTTTGTGCTGCTGAATTTCCCGAAGTTGTCGGGCGATAAAGCGTGAGCGGGAGTTGTGTCCCCGTCCATCTTCTGCCAGGGCGATGTATTCCATTGATAGCTGCAGAACTTCCCTGAGCAGTGCCTCATCGGACATCGGCTCCAGTTCCAGCATGGCAGGACGCGGGTGCAGTTGCTCGATGCGTTGCGATGCCCATCCCAGAACCTTGTAGTTGCGGTCAGCGAGGGGCGGCACACGCAGTTCAACATCGCCTGCTGCCGTACTCACGGTCCGTTTGCCACCCGAATGCGGGGCCAGGGCAGGATGGTCTTGCCATTGGATGACATCCCATTCCTGATGCGGATCACGTCCATCAGGTGGACACTGAACCAGTACATAGATCGTCTTCTTGTCTTTCGTCATGTTCCTCTTCATCTCCAGAACAAAAAGGAAGCAGCCATCACCCGTTATCGGATGACTCTGCTTCCAGATGAAAAAAACGCGACGCCAACCCGCCCTCAAAGGCGCGAGCCACGTCACTCAAGTCAAACGGCACAATAGGTTGTCGAGTTAGCTCTGTATCAACAGATGAGTATTTTCCTGGAGGGCAAAGCGCGATTGGTATTCGAGAACAGCCCGATCCGGGTGGTCTTCAGCCAGCGGCAGGGCATGAACGTCTTCCGGGAGGATGCCGCCTTCCAGCACCTGAACCAGCAGCATCGTGACATCATCGCCGGACTGCCGCGCTTCCATTTCCTGTTGGACATCCAGGACGAAGGGCTGTTCTACCTCGTTAACCGCAGCACACCGGGCGAACTGGCACGCTTTTCTACGACATGAATTGAGAGTGAGATGAAATGGCGAAAAAAGACACCGTCCATCCCTGGCAGCAGATCGAGGAGCAGGCCTTTCACGCCTTCCGTGAATGGCCGCTGTGGCTGGTCCTGCGCGAGCGCGAACTGGCACAGCGCACGACTGACACGCAGCCGGATGCGCCACCTGCTGCGACGGCTGACACAACATCTCAACAACCCGCAAGCAATTAGCCAATGGATCGAGGAGCAAAACGTATGAAGCTGGTTATCGTGGAATCGCCTGCCAAGGCGAGGAAAATCGCCGGGTTTCTGGGCGACGGCTGGACTGTCGAGGCCTGCCGCGGCCACGTCCGTGACCTGCCAGAGACCGAACTGGGCGTGAGCATCGAGCAGGGCTTCCGCCCGCAGTACGTCGTGCTGCCGGGCAAGGGCAACCTGGTCAAGAGACTGGTGAAAGCCATCCGCGCGGCGGACGAAGTGTACCTCGCCCCCGACCCGGATCGGGAGGGCGAAGCCATCGCCTGGCATTTGTTGGCGCTGACGGGCGACCTCAAAGGCAAGCCCGTCTTTCGAGCCGCGTTCAACGCCATCACTGAAAGCGCGGTCAAAGTGGCGCTGGCTGAACCGCGCCCGTTAGACGAGGCGCTGGTCGAAGCGCAGCAGTCCCGGCGTATCGTGGACCGGCTGGTGGGCTACCTGGTCTCGCCGGTGGCGTGCAAAGCGCTGGATGGCCGGTTGAGCGCTGGACGAGTGCAGAGTGTCGCGCTGCGGCTGGTGGTCGAGCGCGAACGCGAGATCGAAGGCTTTACAGTGGAAACCTACTGGACAGTGCGCGCGGTCCTGGAAGCAGATGGCAGGCGGTTTGATGCCAGGCTGAATCGTCTCAAAGCTGCCGATGTCAAATTCAACGCCCGCGAACAGGCCGAGAAATTGGTCGGACTGTTGAACGACGTGTCCTTCTGGGTGGGCCAAGCCGGGCAGACGCTCAAGCTGCGCAATCCGCTGCCACCCTTCACGACCTCGTCGCTTCAGCAGGCCGCCGCGAAGGGCCTGGGGCTGTCGCCAGAGCAGACCATGCAACTGGCGCAGACGCTGTACGAGCAGGGTCTCATCACCTATCACCGCACCGATGGCGTGTCAGTCACACCGGAAGCACAGGCAGCGGCGCGTGACATCATTCAACGCGACTACGGTGAAGCCTACCTGCCGCCCACATCCCCAACCTACCAGACGAAAGCGGCAACCGCACAGGAAGCACATGAAGCCATCCGCCCGACAGATGTGGCCCGTCTGCCCCAAGATGATGAGGGGGATGGAGCAAAGCTCTACGCCCTGATCTGGCGGCGCTTCATGGCTTCGCAGATGAACCCGGCGCGTTATACCCTCTCTGCCGCCTTGATCCACGCCGGGAAGTCGCCGGAGCGTCCCTTCCCGTTGTTGTTTAAGGCGCAGGGGCGCGAATTTATCTTCGATGGTTTCCTGCGCGTCTACCAGGAACCGGGCGACGTGGACGAGACCGATGAGACCAACGAGACCGCACACGTTCCCGTGCTACAGAAAGGACAGGCGCTTACACTGCTGGAACTGCCTATTGACGAAGCCCAGACACGCCCGCCGTCGCGCTTCAGCGAAGCGGCGCTGGTGCAGGCGCTGGAGAAGCACGGGGTCGGCAGACCCTCGACCTATGCCAGCATGGTGAAGGTCATCAAAGACAAGCATTACGTGACGTTGAAGAACAAACGCATGGTGCCGACTGAGACTGGTGCGAATTTGTGCAATTTTGTAGTGGAGCGTTTCCCGCAGGTATTCGATGTCGGTTATACAGCCCGGCTGGAGACGGCGCTTGACCGGGTGGCCGCGGGCGAGATGCAGCAGGTCGACCTGCTGGAGACCTTCTGGCGCGGCTTTCAGCCGCAGTTGAAGACCGCTACCGAGTATGCGCTGGCACAGGTCAAAGCACGCCCGCAGGCGAAAGCCATCGGTGAGACCTGCCCGGAATGCGGCGGCGATCTGGTCGAACGGCAGGGATCGCAGGGCGCGTTCATCGGCTGCGCGACCTACCCCAGATGCGCCTACACGCGCAACCTGGAACACAAACCGTTGCTGCTGCACGCGCGCGAGACCTCGCGTACGGAGGGCTAGCCCATGAGCGACTACACAACCATGCCAGAACCGCCGCCCGTCGACTACGAGGATTGGGGACCGCCACTGGAGGACTACGACTACCTGCCGGATTATGACCCGTATCCGCCGGGTGATGTCGCTCCAGCCATCCTGGATGGCTTCATTCCTGACGACTACGCACCGGAGGATGGCGCGTATCTTCCCGACATCCCGCCGCTCGGTCAGGACGGACTTCAAGGCTTCGAGATGCCCGAACCGGCAGACGAGGGTTGGTCGTGGCACGATGCCCGGCTCATTGGCGTGGATCGTGGCGAGGAAACCGAGGGGCGGCGGTATGAAGTCGGGGTCATTGACCTCTACGCCAACGCGGATACTGGCGATCTGGGCGGCAGCTACCTGCCCATCGCCGCCTTCAGCGACGACGTCCCCGCTGCCGCCTTCTACCACGACTTACAGGCTCAGATTCACGAAGCGGGTCTCGCATCCTACCAGGTGCCAGATTTTGCCGAAGGCAAGGCTTTCGAGATGAATGCTGAACCGGAGACCTGGCGTGGCGCAGAGCCAGCCGAATACGCGGCCTTTGAGTATCTACGCGACCTGGAAGCCTTCGATCCCGCGCTGGCCGATGATCCGCCAGAGGAAGCGCTCGACCCGCTCATCCAGACGGCCATCGAACTGGGTGGTGTCGCGCGAGCGGTTGAGCCGGAAGTCGAACCTGAACCCGTTGTCGATGAAGCGGCATTTCAGGCATTGAACGCCATCGGGGTGCAAGCCGAGAACTTTGACCCCAACGCTGACCCGCCGCCTTTCTACGATGTCGAGACCGGCACTGCCTACTGGATCGGGGTTTTCCAACCCGATAAGGATGACCGTGAGAACTGTGTGACCAGCATCCTGTCGCTGGGGCGCAATCCCGAAACGGGCGAGATGGAAGCCCAGCTCGCGCCCTGCGTGCCGGGCGACTGGGACAAAGCCTACACCTCGGCAGAGTACCTGATCCAGGTGGCGCAGAAAGGCGGCATCGATCAGGTCTTCGACACCGCCGAGGGCATGGCGCTGGCAACCGACCAGCGCGAGTTCTGGGAGACCGAGCGCGGCGTGGCGCTGGAACCGGAGGCCACGCGCGAAATCGCCGACTTCAGCCGCGAGACCTGGGAGGTGGAACGGTGAGCGAACCCGTAATCCGCGACACCAGCTTCACCGTGCGCCTGTCTGCTGAAGAACGGGCGCAGCTTGAGGCGCTGGCGGCGCAGTGGAATCTGGATAAATCCGCGACCGTGCGGCGCGCTTTGCAGACGGCGTTCGCCGAGCGGCAGCGTCTGCCACAGAGTGGGCGTTTCGTGGTCGTGCAGACCGAGGATGTCACCTTCCCGGTGCGCTTGAGTGGAAAGGCTGCTGATGGTGGATAACCCAATCCGCCACATCGGCGAGGATGGTTCGCTTTATGCCGCTGAGATCGTGCCGCCGGAAGGCGATACCTATGGCGCGAAGTACCACGTTGACCTGGTGCGCGCTTCGGTGGACGACTACGGGCTGGGACGCGAACAGCGCCTGACGGTTGCGGCCTACAGCTCATGGATGGAAGCCGAGGAACATCTGCACCAGGTCGAAGACGGACTGGCTGAAAAGGGATTGACTGCGCTGGCTGAGGATGCCCAACGCCTGCGTGAACAACCTTACGCGGAGGAGGTCTTCTATATGACAGCAGTTTATCCACCCGACGCGGAAGGCAGTGATCGCGCCGCCGCGCATTTGCTGGCCGTCGGCGAGGGGGGTATCGCCACCGCGACACTGGCGGTGGGGGAGCGTGAATCGGTTGAGGGCGTGGTCGAGCGTATTGACCGCGCCTTTGCTGAAGAGGGGGCGGAAAATGGGCTGGTGACGGCCCGGCAGGAAGCCGAATTGAACGGCGGTACGCCCTCCGCCACACCCCTGTTTGACTCCGGCAGTGGCCGCGATGTTGGCGCGGTGCGTCACATCGACGGCGGGAGCACGGCGCATTGGTTCGCTATCGTTGCGAAGGACGAACCGGAGGCGGAACCCTATGAACTGCGCTACTTCCGTGCGCTGGAAGTGGCGGGTGGGGCGCAGCAGACGGATTCGTATCCGGTCATGCCCTTACCCGACGATGACCCCGGTTCAGCCTGGCCGCTGCGGGGGCTGGAGATGTATCTGGAGAAAGGTGATGTCTACATGGCACAACAGTTCGCCCATGATGTGGCGGATACCTATGAACAGGATTTTCCTGAGCCACACGATCTACCCTCGCTTGATCCGCGACCTGAATATTACTTCGGTTATGGCGTCGGGCCGTCCAATTCGCCAAGTCTGGAAGCTGTCAAGACCTGGATGCAAGGCTCGGAACGGCGTTTCGACACGCTGACGGTGGGTGAGTACGGGATGTACGACGAAGCTGCTGTCGATGAGCGCGAGTTGGAGCAGGTCATGGCTGAAAAAGGGATTGAGGCTGCCATGAACCTGGCGGAGCATATGGCCGCAGCAGGTGGCTACCTCGACCCGCAGCGCGACGACCCACGCATCTTCTTTGCAGACGATGCGCCGCCCGACATGTTCATGACCGAGCGCCAGCGTGAACTGAACCTCCCGTCCTACGGTCTGGGGGCAGTCTCCGCCAACGGCGAGTCTTTCCTGGATGTGGTCAAGTCGTGGGGCAATGACGATTACGAGCGGCTGGTCATGCCGCAGCCGGACTGGGAGACGGCGCAGGACAACGCGGAAGTGGCGGGGGACATGCTGGAAGCCGGGCGCTTGCAGGATGCGATGCGGCTGGTGGAACTGGCCGGAATAGAGGCGGGGGTGATTGACCCCAAACGCGATGACCCGCGCCTGTTTACTCAGGGGCCGCCCGATCCCTTTACGACCATCCGCCAGGCAGAGGTAGCGCAGGAGACTGAAATCGTTTTGCATGACGATTTCGACACCCAAGCATCTGACGTGGATACGCCGGGCTATCCAGCGCTGTACCGGGAGTTTGCGGAAGCGGCAGCGCAGGAGCGGGAAGCGAATGCCGCCCTGGAAGGCGCGGCGTGGTTTGAGGCGACCTTCGTCAGGTCCGATACCCAACTGCTTCAGCCGATTGATGACACGGTGAACTACGCCGTTGTGGTGCAGGCTGTCGATCCCTGGACGCTGGAACTCGCCGTCGAGAAATACTGGAAAGAACCGGGTGATTTTGTCGGCGTGGATTCGCTGACGCTTCATACCTACGATCCAGAAACTGGACGCGAACAGGCGGAGCAGGAGCGCGAGGCGCTGCTGGAAGTCTACGACGAGCGCGGGCTGGAGGGTCTGATGCACAAAGCCGAACTGACCGCCATGCAAAATGATTGGCTGGATGGGGACCGCGCTGACCTGCGTCTGTTCCGGCAGGGACCGCCGGAGCGCTTTGAGACGCTGGCGCAGCAGTTGGCGGGTGAAATCAATCCCTACTGGAACACCGATGGTGAGACCATCCGCGAACCGGAAGCGGTAGAAAATCCCTACTGGCGTATGGAGGCACTGCCTGTGAACGACCCTGACGGCGAACCACTGGGACATGCCCTGCACATGGTTGTCTATCCCAGCATCGAGCATGACCCGGAGCGGGTTGGCACGCCCGTGATGGCGGAAGATGAGCCGTTCCGCCTGTTGGAGATGGTGTACTTCGAGACCACCGAAGCAGCGGACAAGTTCGGCAGGGAATTCAATGGCTACCTGATGCCTGGCTTGCTGGAAGGGCCTGAGCTGGCGGAAGAAGTAGCCCGGCTGGAAGGATTGCCGGTGAATTGGAAAACGCTGGAGGACGATGATCTGAAAGCCTACCAGGACGGCAAGCTGACGCTGACCCGCGACCCGGCGGACTGGCATCACTACAAACCCAACGCCGAACGCGACGAACAGATTGAGGCGGAAGGGCTGTACACCGACCCGATCCAGCAGTTTATACGACTGGATGAAGATGAGGGTGAGCCGGAAGTTGAGCCTACTGCTCCTGACTTCGATCTATAAGATGGGAAAACAGGTGGTAGAACCTTAAGATTGCAAGTCCTGCATTATGGGTTGTAGCCAATCACCAGAGCGACAGCGGCTAAAATCTCATCCAACTCATCGGCGGTGACGCTTCCCAGCTGTTTACCGAAACGCTTCACGGAAACCGACTTTACCTGGGATGTATCAGCACCGGATTCCTTCATCAGTCCGTTAGTTTTCGAAGGGGCAAGCTTGAACATCCACAGGTATTTTGTGTAGTTAGGTTTCCATCCGATGATCGGTACCACGACTTTCAGTTGGTTACGACCCATGCCCGGTGCCGTGATGACGACAGCCGGGCGGGTCTTCTTGATTTCCTCTCCGGTGGTAGGATCGAAATCGACCCACCAGATTTCGCCACGTTGCGGATTGATCGTTGGAGTTGATGGTTTATTCGACAAAATCTGCCTCACCGAAGGCTTCAAGTATTTCGAAATCCTCGTCCTGTGCCGCCTTTACCGACTCTGTAAGCAGGCGCTGGCGCTCCTCGAACGGTAGCCGCATGATCTCGTGTAGAGACAAAATCTTATTTTCAACTGGTGGCAGACATCCGGGGCACAGTTTCTCCGCTTGTGTGCGGCTTATGATGCCCTCTGCGTGTGCCCGTAGAACCATCTGACGCAGGCGTGTCGGGGCTTCCTCCGCTTCTAGTTCGATCGGCTCCTGCCTGCGCCACCCAAGCTCTCCCAGTTCCTGCCACAGTCGGGTAGCCGTCGCTGCGCTGATGATGTCGAGATCACGCGCACGGTACACCCACCCAGCGATGCTCAATCCGTACTTGTGCTTCAGAATCATCAACTCATTGAGATTCAACACATTACGGCGAAAGCCCAACTCCTGATGGGCAGCTTCTTTTGAAACGATGAACGCTCCGGCGAACCGGTTAGCGAACTTCTCGACATCTTTATGTGTGTTCGATGCCTCATCCATGAGCAAGTGCGCTAGTTCGTGCGCCAGGCTGAAACGGCGACAGTCAGTCGGCATGGACAGGTTAAGCACAACTACCGGGCGTTTCCCACTGATCCAGCCGCTCAAACCATCGAAGTGTGTATCAGGTTCGCTCTGCTCACCGAAGACGATGCCGCCCTTCATCTCAACCAGGCGTGTAATGTCATCAATCGGCACGTGATCCAACGACCAAGCCTGACGTACTGATGCGGCTAGCCTCTCCGCCTCATCGACCGTCCGCACAGCCTGGTTCTTAGGTAACGTTTCGATGTGTTCCATCGCTAGCTTTTCCGCCAGCGAAATGTACTGCTCAACGTAGGTTTCAGCGCGGTACTGGATGCCCTCGCGTGCTTTTACACCCAGGTTCGCTCTACTGCGGTAGCCCAGCCAATCCACTGTCGTCTGCGGCTGGCGTAGGAAGTAGCCCGGTTCCTGACTAAGTGCCTGTGCCAGCTTCATGATGACAGATGCGTTTGGTTCGCTCTTGCCGTTTTCGTATTTTGAAATGACCTGCTTGGTCATTCCCACTTTGTCTGCCAGTTGTTCCTGCGTGAGGTCCGCAGCCAACCGTGCCTGACGGATGCGTTCTGCGATCATGTGACCTCCTGGGTCAAATCGTTGACTTCAAATACAATTATATAGGAAAAGTCCACAAAATGGTATAGATTGAACCGGGAGACTTTCATCGATAGTAGTCTTTTCGAATTTAACAAACGGTATCACAAGCACCATTGTTCAATGTATTACTTCAACAGACCTCGCAGTTGTTTACTCACCCGCAAACTCACCCGCCGCACATAGCGCGGGGCATTACCGCCCTTGAGCGTCCCGGCGTTTTCACCCCGGTCAATGATCTGCGTTTCCAGCACGAGGAAGTTCTCCAATTCGATCTTGCCACCGGCGACCAGTTCCTCCGTCCACACGTCGATGAGCGTTTCCAGCATCAACTGGACATCGCGGTTCTTCAGCCGCGTGCGCCGCCCGATCTCGCGTATCATCTTGTTCTTGTTCAAGGTCACGGTTCTATCTCCATCTGCTGTTTGCGCTGTTCATGGGTGCGGCGCATCACATCTAGCCCTGTGAACTGTGCCCCGCCTGCCTTTTCCTGCGCCTTGTCCATTGCCATCTGATAGGCTTCCCGTAGTTTGTCGTGGTTGACCTCGGTCGGTGGGGCAGGTGGCAGTTCCAGCGCGATGCCCCGTTCCAGTAGCAGCGGCGCAACGCCTTCGCCGGATTTCAGCCGCCGTTTCCAGTCCTCGCGCTCATAGAAGCGCGTCAACCGAGCGTTCAGCACCACCTGCGTGGCGAATCCCACTTCAACATAGCGGGCGAAGATGGTGCAGTTGCCGATCTGTGGTGTGATAACCTCATCGACGGTCAGCAGTGGGCGCGACCGGCTGTATCTGTCATCGGCTGAACCTTCCTGCGTCGCCGTGCCGGAGGCGCTGCTGTAGAAATCAGCGGTGTCGGCGTCACAACCGCCATAAACCACCTGCGTCGCCAGACCGGTGAACAGCGCCTGTGTGCCTTCATTGCCGTAAATCATGTGGAACTGTCCCTTGGTCTGTGCGCCGATCATGATGCTGATACGGCGTTTGCGCACGAGGTTCACATCGGCGACGAGGCTATCCAGCTTGCCGAGTGTGGGGAACTCGTCGAGGATCACGCCAACAGGCATGGGCAGCGGGCCTCTGTTGCGCTCGCCGATGGTGTCGAGATCAAGCATCAGTTTACGCAGAGTCGCGCCGAGA
>JAIOHN010000638.1 GCA_019912985.1 Anaerolineae bacterium
TCAATTTTCGCTCAATGGATTCTCTACCCAGGTGGCAGAAAGTGAAGCCCGCATCGAATCGTTGCGTCTGGCAGCCGAAGCGACCAACATCCTGAATGAGAATGGCAATCCAGAAGTAGCTGCTCTCTTGGGTATCCGGGCGCTGAAGACAGCCTATACAGAACAGGCCGATGCAGCTCTAGTAAGCACGAATGATCACCTGTTTACATTAGCTTTGCTTGAGGGGCACAGAACTAATGTGGAAAATGCTCTAGAGTTATCTGATGGGCGTATTCTCTCATGGGGTTCCGACGATACACCGCGACTATGGAATGCTGACGGTCAGTTATTACAGCTTCTAAAAGGGCACACACGACTGATAAGCGGTGCACTAGAGCTATCTGATGATCGTATCCTCACTTCGGGGCAGGATGGTTTATTATGGTTGTGGGATGCCGATGGACAGCCACTCCAAGTCTTAGAGGGTCATCAATATGGTGTCGTCGGCGCACTAGAGCTGTCCGATGGTCGATTGCTATCGTGGAGTACTGACAAAACAATACGATTCTGGGATAGGGACGGCCACCCCCTCCAAATTCTGGAAGAACATACAAATTGGGTAAATGGGGTACTGGTGCTTAGTAACAATCATTTTCTCTCTTGGAGTCTGGATGGAACTTTACGGTTGTGGGATGAGAATGGACACCCCTTGCAAATTCTGGAAGGGCATACGGGAAACGTATTAGGGGCTATAGAACTCTCTAATGGTCGCATCCTCTCTTGGGATATCGATAATACATTACGATTGTGGGATGCCGATGGACAGCCACTTCAAGTATTCCAAGAACAGGGAAGAGCAATAGAATTATCCGATGGGCGTATCCTTTCCTGGGGTGATGACAGTCTGTTACGATTATGGGATGCCAATGGACAGCCGCTTCAAACCTTAGAGGATCATACAGGCGGTATAGTCGGCGCATTGGAATTGTCAGACAATCGTATTCTCTCTTGGAGTGGTGATGGAGCACTGCGTCTGTGGGATGCTGATGGACAACCACTTCGAACGCTTCAAGGCCATACAGCTAGTGTGCACGGCGCTATCGAATTATCTGACAGCCGAATCCTTTCGTGGAGTGTGGATGGCACGTTGCGTCTCTGGGCTTCTGATGGTCACCCGATTCAAACGCTCGCAGGTCATACAAACCAGGTGAATGGCGCTCTAGAACTATCCGATGGGCGACTGCTATCGTGGAGTTTAGATGGCACACTCAGATTATGGGATGGAGATGGACAGCCGCCGTTCATCTTACGAGGGCATACAAATTGGCCGACAGGAGCAATAGTGATGTCGGATAATCGTTTACTTTCGTGGGGGGCTGATGAAGACTTGCGTCTCTGGAATAAGGATGGTCAATTATCACGTATTCTTCAAGGACACACATCTTGGGTAAATGATGTCTTGAGACTATCCAATGGGCATATCCTCTCCTGGAGCAGCGACAATACTCTACGACTATGGGATAGCAATGGCGATATCCTCCATATCTTAGAGGGGCATATAAGTGGGGTAAACGGTGCAACAAAACTATCTGATGGACGCATCCTTTCCTGGAGCAGCGACAATACTCTACGACTGTGGGATAGCAACGGCGATATCCTCCATATCTTAGAGGGGCATATAAGTGGGGTATACGGTGCAACACAACTATATGATGAGCGCATCCTCTCCTGGAGCAGCGACAATACTCTACGACTATGGGATAGCAATGGCAATATGCTTCAAATCTTAGAGGGGCATACAAGCACCATCAATGGTGCAACACAACTATCTGATGGACGTATCCTCTCCTGGAGCAGCGACGATACTCTACGACTATGGGATAGCAATGGCAATATGCTCCATATCTTAGACGGGCATACAAATCGGGTACGTGGCGCAACACAACTATCTGATGGACGCATCATCTCTTGGAGCAGCGATCCCTATAATAGCGACTATACTCCACGTTTGTGGGATGCTGATGGGAAGCTAATCCATGCTCTAGAGGGCCACACAGATTACATAAATGGTGCACTAGGATTGTCCAATGGGCGTGTCCTTTCCTGGAGTAGGGATAGTAATCTAATGTTGTGGGATGCCGATGGGAAGCTAATCCATACTCTAGAGGGCCATACAAATTGGGTAAACGGTGCATTGGAGCTATCCGATGGACGCATCCTCTCCTGGAGTAACGACAATACTCTACGATTATGGCGAAACGATGGATATCCGCTTCGGGTGTTTCAAGGACATTCCGGTTTTGTAATTGGAGCTATGGAGTTAAGTGGTGGACGTCTCCTATCTTGGAGCGGCGATAGCACGCTACGTTTTTGGGATATCGATTATCTTAACTTTCTTGATTATGTCTGTACGCGTGTTTTCCGTGATTTCACCCCGGAAGAGCGCCAGCAGTTCAACATCACCAACAATATCCCCACCTGCCCGCAGTTCGCATCTACGGCAGCGTGAGCCAGGGCGAGATCAGCCACAGCGGTGAACAGAATATGGATTTTCTCTGAATTCAAGATGATGTAAACTCTGTTAAATCCTGATTCTTACTGACAAAGGCTGGGGGCAATGCGTAATCTGGCTGTTGGTTTTCAATCTTTGCCCACCGAGTACCAAAATATCATTCGTCTTGCCCAGGACCGGAACCAGATCACGGTGACTCCGTTGCAAGCGCTCACCGGAGGATGGTCAGGGGCAATGGTTTTTCTGGTCAGCGTTGCCTCCCAAAATCCAGATAGGATCGAGCATCTCGTTCTTAAGCTGGATCGAAAAAACGAAAAATCGCAGTCAGACGAAACCCGGCGGCATGAAGCTGCCATACAGCAGTCTCCACCTGGATTCGCAGGCCAACACATGGCAAAGATGATGTTTGATTGCGTCGAGGCCGACGGCGTCATTGCCATTTTTTATTCTATCGCCGGTCAATCCCTGTATCGGTTCAAAACACTTTCGGCCTACGAAAATCAGAATCAGGTTGAAGCGATCTTTGCCTCCAGTTACCAGTATGTGCTCAATGACTGGAATGCATCGCATATCTTTGATCAGGCGGTGCATCCCACTGCGCTCCTGGAACAGTGGTTGGGATTCCGCTTAAAACCAGGCGGACACATCGAAAATTTCCTCGAGGCAGTCTGTCACACCCAGCCCGACATGGCAGGATATCTGGTCCAGGGGCGGATGCTGCCCAATCCGCTGGCTTATGCACAATATCCAGAATGGTGGGGAACGGTCAGGCCCATTGACGCAGCAATCGGGCTTCAACATGGCGATCTCAATACCAATAACATATTGACCCGCTTTGCCCGAAATGGCGAAGCCCTGGATGGCTATTACCTGATTGACTTTGCCCTTTTTAAAGAGAAAATGCCGCTGCTGTTTGATCTTCGTTATCTGGAAATGTCCTATCTCATCCTCAGGCAGGCGCAGGTATCGTTCACAAAATTGGTCGATCTTATCATCCGTATGAGCGAAACGGATATTGTTGATCCACAGCAGGTTCCAATCGATGTCGCCGGAATCTGTGCCGTGATTGGGTCAACTCGGCATGTGTTTGCGCATTGGGTCGATGATCATTATCCCAGCTTGCACGACGACTTATGGGGACAATACTGGTTAGCCGGGGTCGCAGCGGGCTTGAACTATTGCCACAAACCGAAGCTCAACCCGGAGGCACGCCTGGCCGGTTTTCTTTATGCCGCCGCCAATCTAAAACGATACGCTGAACTGTTTGGGCTGCCCGCACCAGCAGAGGCACGCCAGCTCTATGACCCGACACAGCTATCGCAGGACAGGTCGTCAACTTTCACAGCGCGACACGCACCTCATAATCTGCCTGCTCAGGTCACGACATTTATTGGACGTGAAACCGAAGCCGCCGCTATACAGCAACTGCTGACATCTGACGACGCCCGGCTGGTTACGCTCACTGGACCAGGCGGGGTAGGCAAAACACGTTTGAGTCTGGAAGTCGCCGCTAGAATACGTGATTCGTTACCCGATGGAGTGTTTTTTGTTCCGTTGGCAGACATCACCGATCCAGCACTCGTGATTTCCAAAATTGCGCAAACGTTGGGTGTGCGAGAAGGCAGTCAGTCCTTGATCGAGACGGTCAAGAGCTTCTTACGTGAAAAACATATGCTACTCATACTGGATAATTTTGAGCAGCTAATGGCGGCGGCTTCCGTGGTCGCTGATCTACTCGCGGCTTCCCCTCGTCTAAAGATTCTGGTGAGTAGCCGGGTCGTATTACAATTACGCGGTGAGCAGGAATTTGCAGTGCCGCCTTTGGAAACCCCAAGCCTGACCCAACTACCAGGACTTGAGCAACTTGGAGAAAGCCAATCGGTCCGGCTGTTTGTGGAAAGGGCGCAGGCAGCGAATTCCAGATTCACGCTGACAACCGAGAATGCCGCAGCAGTCGCCGAGATTTGTCAGCGCCTTGACGGTCTACCCCTGGCAATCGAGCTGGCGGCAGCGCGAATCAAACTGCTTTCGCCACAGGCGATATTGAGTCGCCTAGATAACCGGTTGACACTGCTAACCGGTGGCGCGCGGGATTTACCGCTTCGGCAGCAGAGTCTGCGCAACTCACTTGATTTGAGCTACAGCCTGCTGCGGCCTGAAGAACAAACTCTTTTTGCCCGGCTAGGAGTCTTTGTCGGCGGTTTCACGTTAGAGACCGCTGGTGCAGTCTGTAACATGGATGGTGGGATTGATTTACTTGAAGGGATCTCCTCCCTCATGAACAACAGTTTCCTTCGTTCAGAGGAGGATGCCAGTGGGCAGCCTCGCTTCAGAATGCTGGAGACAATCCGCGAGTATGCGCTTGAACGGCTGGAACAGCACGCAGAGTTGGCAGCGACCCAGCAAGCCCACGCCCATTACTACTTCAACAAAATCGCTAACGAGATGGGCAATAAGATCTACACACGGGACAGTCTCAAGTGGCTGAACTGGCTCGAAAGCGAACATACAAACATCGGCGCAGCACTGGCCTGGGGACTTTCCACCTTAACACATGCGGATTTGATCCCCCTTATCGTATTGCAACTCACATGGTACTGGTACCGGCGCGGCTACTTAAATGAGGGACGAACCTGGTCCGACCGCGTGCTGAACTCACCGCTGGCTGCCGAACAAACCCTGCAACACGCATGGGCGCTCCAAAGCAACGCGATGCTAACCATATGGCAGGGTAACCTTCTCACGGCATTTGCCAGGGCCAAAGCTGGACTTGAAAGCGCACAGCAATTAGAAGAACCCACTGCGGTATCCATGGCACTTTTGATCTTGGCCGTTGTGAATATCAACATGGGGAACGAATCTGACGCTATTTTGCCACTCAAGGAAGCGGAGAAGCTCTTCCAGGAAGAGGGCAATCCCTTTTACTATCCCGTGGCACTGGTGCATCTGGGTAACTCAGCATTAGGGATGGGGAATCCTGTTGAGGCGCGGGCCTGGCTTGATCAGGCTTACGCCATCAGCCGTGACCTGGGCGAAGGCTGGGTTCACTCATTTGTCCTCAACAACCTGGGTGAAGTAGCCCGCGTTCAAGGTGATTATGATGCTGCCCGACGCTGTTATGAGGAGAGCGAGTCGCTTTTGAGGACTATGGGCGATAAGGGGGATTTGGCCCGCTTGATTCACAATTTGGGCTACATTGCTCAACATGAGGGGAATATGGAGAAAGCGAAGGCACAGTTCAACGAAAGCCTCACCATGTTCAGAGTGTTGGGTAACAAACGCGGTATCGCGGAGTGCCTGGCTGCACTTGCAGGTCTCGAAGCGGTCCAGGGCCAGGCGACTCTGGCGGCCCAGTTACTGGGCACAGCGGAAGCCATCATGATGGAAAATGGCGCGGGCTGGTGGCCTGCGGATCGAGGCGAAATAGAGCGAACTCGATCGACTATAAAATCACGGTTGGGCGATGAGGCTTTTGAGGAAGCGCTGGCCGCCGGGCGGAAAATGACGCTGGAGCACACAATAGAAAGCATACCGAACTAGATGACTATCAGTGAGCTTGACTTGCGTGTGAGTGTATCGACACTCAGTAGAGTTGTTTTTGAGAGTCCACGTGACGGGATGTTGATGCTGGCTTTGGAACGCAAAGCAACGCTGATGAAAGATACAAATACCGTCTATGTGCGATCCCAGCCATATGGTGGTGCAGTTCAATTGCGTAATTTAGATGCCCTGCGTGATCTTATTGGGGACTTTCAGTTTGACAGCGAACAATCCCGATCCGTACAGGATTTTCGTATCCTGATCCAGCACACGGATTGGCCTCTGGTCAGGCAGTTTTGCCTGCAACATCTGCAAAATGTTGACGATTCCATTCTTGAATGCGATCCCAGCCGAGAATTGGTCGAAGAATTTGCTGAGGGACTCCAGATCAACCTGGAACCCCATCAACATCGTGATCAGTGGAAGGGTTTCGTGGTTGAAAACGAGCCAACCCCAACCGATAACATCTACAGCCGAGGGTTCCCAACGGTAAGAATTTACAGCATTTTTGAAGTGAAAATTGTGGATCAGGCGCTTGGTCTGGCGATGCTAACGATTGGCGAGCGCTTTTCGGATGCCGAGCTTCATGTACTTACCCTAAAAGATGCTCAGGACACCGGTCGGGGACGAGCCAACACCGTACTCAACTTGCCCATCAACCAGGTTCGTGACTTCTATCTCGGAATTTCATCTGAGAAACGCTACGCCCCGGCATTAGTGAACGGCCACTTACTCGACATCAGTGTGCTGGCAGTTCTTGAAGCGATTGAGGTGCCACAGTTTCAAAGGCTATGAAAAATGTTCAGGAATTTCACGATCCTGAGACGCGCTCGAGCGTTCCGCAGCATCGATGATTTCTGTGCAGATCGTACCCAGCAGCTAATCCATGCAAATTTGGCCTTCGAGGGAGAAGCATAGTATAGCGCAACTCACCACAACAGCCCACGGAATCGGTGAATATTTGTGAAAATTTGTGCAATAATAAGAACAGATGTTCATTTCCTGAAACCGCGCATCCGAAAGGACATATCATGCGTGAGTTAACTGTACAGATCGAACGCCTGGAACCCCTGCGCGTAGCCGTGATGACCGTCACCAGCGCATCCCCAGAGGACGAGGCGACCAACGCACTGCTGGACTGGGCGCGTCCGCAGGGATTGCTGGATGGCCCGTTCCGCTTCTTCGGCTATGACAACTGCCAGCCCCACCCGAATCACACCTACACCACCTGGCTCAGTGTGGGGAAAGACACAAAACCTTCCGCTAAGGTCGAGATCAAAGACTTCCCCGGTGGACTCTTCGCCGTCACCGAGATTCAGGGCGTGGAGCAGATCAGCCCGGCATGGCATCAGATGGCCCACTGGCTTGAAAACAGCGAATACCACTACGGCGATCAACCCGGCCTGGAGGAGCCGCTGGACCTGCTCGCCGACCGTCCGCTGAGCGAACAACGCTTCAAGCTCTACCTCTCGATCACGAAGTAAGCACCCATCTCGCCCCGGGCAGTCTTTGTCCGGGGCAATTTGACTCCACCCCCACACTTGATAGCCCCGTGTCGCCCGGTACAATTAGGCGCTGCACACGGCGAGGGACCTCTTTGAAGCAAGCGGCGCTTTTTCAGACACCAACCACCACCCGCCACCCATTGACCTGGGTGCTGTTTGCATTGCTGTGTCTGTTCATTCTCGCCATGCATACCTACCACTTTGAAGATCGCAACTACCGTCAGGATGAAGCCTGGCGCGCCCATCTCGCCCTGGAATACCCGCTGAACGAAGTAGTGACCCGCTCCGCCCGCAATCTCGACCCGCCCCTATGGCAGATCGTGCTCGATATCTGGGTCGCCGCTTTCGGCCACACCGAGCATATCACCCGCTTTTCGTCGACCCTCTTCACCGCGCTGGCGCTGGCCTTCACCTTTCGCCTCGCAAGCGACCTGTTCAACCAGCGTATTGGTCTGCTGGCGGTCTTTCTATTGGGGACCCTGGCATTTTTCCAGTTCTATATGCATGAAACCCGCCCCTATTCCCTGCTCGTGCTCAGCACCACCGCCGCCCACTTATGCTTTTTGCGCTGGCTGCGCCGTCCCAACTTTCGATATGCGCTCGGGTTTGTGCTGGCAGGTATCGTCGCCATCTACACCCACTTTTACGGCTTGTTCTTCATCGCCGTGCTGGCATTCTATTTCGTGCTGGCCGTGCGCTGGCAGCGTGACCTATATCTGCGTACATTGGGTCTATTCATCGCCATCGGTCTTTCGTTCCTGGGTTGGATTTTGCCATTTGTCCATGCCATGCTGGTCGTCGTTCCCGGTGGCATCGCCTATTCACTGGAACCCACAGGCGGCACATTGTTGAATAACCTGGCCTACCTCTATGGGCGCATGAACATCCGCCCGCCGGAACTGAGCCATGTGATTTTGATTCTGGGCCTCATCGTGCCGCTGACATTGGTGCTGCCACGACCACAGGCGCGAAGGCCATTCCGCTTCGGCGCAGCCTGGCCGCGTGTGCAGATCATCGCTATTCCGGCGATCCTGCTCATCCTCGCCTTCGTGTCAAACGAGTTTGTCAGCAGCCTCACACCGCGCAATCTGGTCG
>JAIOHN010000639.1 GCA_019912985.1 Anaerolineae bacterium
GTAATAGAGCATGGTTGATCCACCCCCATCCAGGTTTAGTGCTGTCAGGATGTCCATATCAGTAGTCGGTAAATAATTGCTCAGCGCTTCCAAAGTCATACCAAACCCTGGCGTGACCATCAACAACACCCGCCCTTGTCGATCCTGGGCAACTACTGTGCGCCGCGATATGCGTTCGCTTGGCGCACCTTGATATACCGACTCACCATCAATCACCAGCATTGGAAAGGCCTGTACCGCCTGTTCAAGCTGCTCACCGCGATATGGTTCCAGGATGTTTGACCGAATGCGCGGTTGACCATTTTGTACCAAGAATGTGCCGCCACGATCCTGGTAGGATGTGCCAAAGACCACACCGTCCGCCACGAACAAACCCAGTATACGGTTATCAACATCAAAGAAGTTGGCGTTTACAAAAGCTGCTGTGCCAGCCAGAAAGGCTTGCCACTCTCTGGCGCGTTTGACCTCGCCGGGTACATAGTGAGCGCGAAACGTATACCGGGTAGGATCAATCCGCAAAACCTCAAGCTGACCGATCGCATCATCTTGCAAACGATAGGTGCGCTGTTCGAAGCCAGGAGCCAGTGTCTGCCAGTCTGCCGTCTCCTCGGGGTTTACCGAAGGTGCGGAAGCAGGTTGAAAATTCAACATGCAGCCTGTCAACAGCAGGACATAGAGAATAAGCAAAAATTGCATTGAATGCTCTCTTCAGCGTGTTTAACTCTTGTCCGGTTACAGGTTCCATGCTATACTGCGCTCCACAAAATGCAATAGGGAAAAGGGCGCGTAGCTCAGCTGGTCAGAGCGCACGGTTCACATCCGTGAGGTCGGGGGTTCGAGCCCCTCCGCGCCCAATGTACCTGCCCCATTCGTCTAGTGGCCTAGGACGTAGCCCTCTCAAGGCTAAAACAGGGGTTCGAGTCCCCTATGGGGCACAAATCGCTCATTTGCTTTAGCGATGAGCGATTTTTTATTTCCGCATCGTCGGCTCCTGAGTCATCGCCATTATCGTTGTCCTCTTTCTCATGCAGCTCGGCACGCAGAACCAGGAAATGATCAGCCCACGGTTTCAATCGAAAATCCACAATCCGCTGTAAATCAAGATCGTAGACGATGTATTCAAACACCATCCGCGCCATTTCCTGCCGGTCTTCGTCATTGCCGCTGTCCCATATCTTTACCATTTGATTGACCGCTTGCATGCACATCCGTAATTCAAGAGCCGCTTTTTCCGTTTCCGATGTGCGCGCCTGCCAATGTGCGATTTCTCGCTCAAGTTTTTCTTTGCGCTTCAAGTATTCATCTCGAGGCATGTCACCATCAAGAAACACAGTTCGAGCTGCTTCCAATTGACGATGAAGACGTGCAATTGCCTGTTGCTTTTGCTTTTCTTCTGCTTTCGCATCAGAGCTTGCCGCCCAACCTTCTTTTGACTGGACATCCAATTCCAGCAACAGCGGTAACGCTTCATTCTTAATGGAAAGCAATTCAAGAAGCAACCGAAACTCGCTTTCAACAGTATCTTTGGCGACCGAGCGTGTCTTACAACCACACTTGACCCCTTCTGCATGGCGGTAGCGCAGCTTGCCATACTGATCGACACCACTTAGGCGAGAGCGGAATGAAGGATTTTTCTGTTCTTCTGCCTTGTCTTCACAGTGAGCACAAAACAGCAGGCGTGTAAGTGGATAAGGATGAGCGGCTTTTACTGAACCGAAAGGTCGCTGTGTGACACTACGCATCTTTTGCACCGAAGCCACCGCTTGGATGAGCTCAAATGGGAACACTGAGCGCCCGGTATCATGCAAAACCTCGAGAGGATTGTCGATCATGCTGGCGTTCTTATCTTTGCCGCGTCCATCAGCGTTCAAACCTGCGTACTCGCGCCAACTGGACACTACACGCCGAATATCATCCCGATTAACAAGACGCGGTTGATTGCGACGATCCCGAAAAGCCCAACCCTCAGACGTGATCTGATAAGCAATACGCTCTATCCCCATCTTGTTTTCAGCATAGAGTTCCAGAATACGTTGAGCGCACGCGTAATAACCACGCCATAGGGCAGTATCTTCTGGTGCTTGTTCGCTGTCTTCACCTGAAACATGACGACCATCCCCCAGAAGCCAAGCACCAGTGGATGCCGGTTGCAGATAACCGTCATCATCGCGAATAGTTCCAAAAGGCGGCATTCCAACGCTTTTTCCCTGACTCTTGCGATACTCAATACTGTCTTTCACGCGTTGAGAAATATCAGTCGCATAGGCTTCATCCTGTAAGGCCAAGACCGTAATCATCATCCGCCCGACTTGAGTAGACGTGTCAATTTCACGCCCAGGAGCAGCCAATACCAGACGAACCCCGTATTCATCTAAGGTTTCGACCAGTTTGCCGACCCGCCATGTTTTGCGGTGAATACGTGAAAGGTCATTTGCCACCAACGCCACAACATCCGTATCTTGCAGCCGTTCTTCCAACGCTAAAAACCCAGGACGATTGTTCACATAGCGCCCCGACTTATGACCTTCTGTGTCCTGATACCATTCTGGTATCCAGCCATGCCGATCACAGTAAGCTTGAATATTCGCCCGTTGCCGATCTGGACTATTCATATCGTCAGCATTGCGCGTGAAGGATTGGCGAATGTAACAAAGCGCGGTGATACGTTCGATAGAGGGGAAAAGGTTGTTACCTGACATGACAAACTCCTTTAGATAATTGTCGGTAGCACAAAGCCCACCAACAAGCTAGAGTCTGTCGGAGGTCGTTGCGCTAGATACAGTAGTGCAGCGGCTAGAGTACCGGCATGTTCGTAGCAGGCCGGTACTCGCATCATAGTGGTGAGGTTAGCGCCGTTCATCTCTACTGTCAACGATTTCGCCACTTTGTTTGTTGTTTGCTTTGACAAGAACACGCGCCGCAAGCTTGATAAAACCAGCAAAACCACGAACAATCTCATAATTGCTAAAAGTAGGATCGACAGTCTCAGCAAGTTTGGTGCAGGCTTCACGAGCGTAGGCGTCGATTTCTTCCGGTTCAGGTGGACAGTAACTCTTATTCATAGTTCGTGCCGTCTGCCAGCCAATCTGAACAGCACTTGCCACTTGTTAGCAGCCTTGCCGCTTATATCATCATGGGAGAAGCCTTCGCTTTCTAATAAATCGAAAACTTCTTGTAGATCAGCACCGTTGACTGTTCCATTCTCAAGCCCAACCCGCGCCATCAAGCCGCTAATCCAGCCCACCGCCGAGCGCAAGTAGGAGGGTTTGAGATCAGGCTGATAATCATATTCACGCCAAGCATATTCCTTGAAATTGAACGTCCAGTCATCTATCAGACGCCGCACTTCTTCCCATAGCGGAGCTAAAGGCCAGCGCTTCTTATTCTTTTGATCGGCTTGTGGAACGCGCAGACTACCCCATTTCACAGTTGCGTAATTGAGTAGCCGCATGAAGCCTTCAAAGGTGAAATCCGTCAGATAAGACATATCGACATATTTGGCCTGATAACACTTGAATGACCATTCGAACCGGGCAACAGGTGTCAAATCGTCATTTTCGTTCAGTTTCCACACCGACCGCCAAAAATCCGAAGTTCCATTCTTGATGCTCTCCACCTGTTTGTCATAAACTTTGAAACGTAAACCTGCACTAGACTTCCCGATATTGATTGTTTCTAACATCCGTGTCCGTGATGAATAAAAGGTGGAGTTTGGCGCAGCATAGCCGACCCACTGTTCGTTCCATTCATCCACAGATAGGGATGCAACTTCTAAACCGATCACGTCAAGCGCAATATCAAGCCGATTGATGCGGCAGGGATATTCTATTGGCTCAGGGACACCAAAGATAACTAACTGAGCATAAATATATTCTCGAAAACGATCCGGCGACAGAACATCGCCATACACCCGCAACCACTTTGGGCCAAGCTGAAGCATCATACCCAACCCTTGCCCTTCTAACGGTGTACCCTGTATCGCTTCATCGACGCGATCTGTCAGCAATAGACGAGCATCCCCATCCCACACTGAGAGCTTGTAACCGAGTAAACCACGCCGCACTACGAAATCATCCACCACAATGCCCTTGAAGAGTTCCGAATTATCCAGACTACCAATAGCTTGTAACCAGTTTTCATACACATCAACACTAGGATATTCCAGAACAAGATAAAGACTATCAACACCCAGGAAGCCTGTCTGTAGTTTCAATCCCTGTGTTACATAGCCAGGGATTGAAGACAGGTTGTTTTCAAGATCAACTGACGTCATTTTGTTTGTTTTAATCTTTCTATCGGATAAATAC